>NZ_JAELTL010000004.1:0-149677 GCF_016428815.1 Serratia sp. ASV30
GTTCGTGCAAGGCAGACAGAGGCGACGCCACCGGCGTCCCATCGGGCAGATGGGCCAGCAGATCGAGCGAGCCGGAAGAAAAATAGAGCGCGCTTTGGCCGGAACTGACTATTGCGCAGCGTTTGCCATGCTCAGCCAAACGGATAGCACAGCTCAACCCGGCCAAACCACCACCAATCACCACCGCATCAAATTGCATCATCCGCCTCCTGCTTAGCGTCACCCTGCGCATCTAACCCGCATAACCCTTGATATACCCAACTGGTGAATTCGCTCTCCCGCAGGGCATCGCCCCAGGCGATAGGCCGCACGCCTTTCCAGCGTTCATTGAGGAAATGGGACAGTTGGGTGATGGATTGCTGCGGCGTCACCACGTTAAACCGCGTCAACAAACCTGCGGCACGGCAGGCACACAGCTCACCTTGGCAGGTCCCCATCCCAACGCGGGTGCGGCGGCGCAGATCGACCAGATTGTTGACGGTCAGAGAATCCACCGCATAACGCACCTCACCGGCAGTCACCGCTTCACACTCACACACCAGGCTGTTGTCCAGCCGGTTGCCAGAAGGGACCAGGCTGGCACGATCGCCATGACGGTACACCGCCGAGCCCCGGATGCTGGCAGGCAGTGAAACCACGCTGCGCACCGTCTCTTCGGCGCTCTGGCGGGAGCCGGGCAACGCCACTTCCGCCGTGGTGCAAGGGCTGTCGATGCCCAGCTTGGTGCAGACCAAATCGGTGGCCCATTCGGCCATCAGCCGGTAAGTCATCAGCTTGCCGCCGGTAATGGTGATAAAACCCTCCAACCCATCGCGCGCCGCATGGTCGAGCAGCACGATGCCGCGGCTGACGTTGCGCCCAGAAGGGTCGTCGTCGCTGGCGACCAGTGGCCGCACGCCCGCATAGGCACGCAGAATGCGCGTTTGCGCCAGTTTCGGGGCCAGCAGCGTGCCTTCGCGGATTAATATATCCACTTCCTGTGGCGTCACCACCATGTTGTCAATCTGGTCGTACTCGATATGAGTGGAGGTGGTACCAATCAGCGAGATGGTATCGCCAGGTACCAGAATGTCGGCATCCGCCGGTTTACGGCAGCGGTTAATCACCATGTTATTGATGCGATGGCCCAGGATCAGCAACGCCCCTTTGGCAGGGAACATGCGGATGCGCAGATCGGCATACTCGGCAATTTGCTGGCCCCAGATCCCGGCGGCATTGACCACCACCTGAGCATGAATATCGTACTGCTGTGCAGCCTGATGATCGAAAACGCGCACGCCCGTCACGCGATCGCCAGTACGCAACAAACCGGTAACCTGATGATAGGTGAGGATTTTTGCGCCATGTTCACGCGCATCAAGCATGTTGGCCGCCGTTAAGCGGAAAGGATCGACGGTGCCATCCGGCACTCGTACCGCGCCGATCAGCGCCGGGTTAGCCGCAGGCTCCAGGCGTAATGCCAGCGCAGGGTCAATGGCTTCGGCCTCAATGCCAGCGCTGCGACAGGCGGTAATAAACTGCTGCTGAAAGGCCAATGAGTCCTGCGGCAAGGTAATGAACAGGCCGTCGGTACGTTCGATGCAGTGGTGTGCAATGCGCTTGAGGATGCGGTTTTCTTCAATACACTCGCGTGCCGATTCGCCGTCGGTGACCGAATAGCGCGCCCCGCTGTGCAACAACCCGTGGTTGCGGCCAGTCGCGCCAGTGGCGATGTCATGCCTTTCCAGTAAAACGCAACGCAGACCGCGCCGCGCGCAGTCACGGGCAATCCCCGCGCCGGTAGCGCCGCCGCCAATGATGATCACGTCCGTTTCGGTGATTGGTGAGTTGTTGCTCATCACGCCCCCTGAGCCTGTAGTTATGCGTTTATTTAGCCACAGTCAGTAGGGTTTTTGTTTGATAAGGAACAATAACGAACAGAAAACGAAAATAATATGGCCATAAAAAGCCATGAATGTGACAAACATCACGTATTTGTGCTATTTAGCCATTCCAAAATGTTAACCGATCACTCAAAATTCGCCACAGTTTCATAAAAGTGTAACAAATGAGCCATCCATCACGGTGTGACCGGGGGGTTTTCTCTAGCATTGCGCTCGTTATGGAACATTTAACAACACTTCAGGTATCCGCAAGCTCATCTTCAGGACAGCCGTTTCCTGTTGAGGCAATAAACAGATAAAGCCATCGGAGGCGCTCATGTTGAGTATTTTTAAGCCAGCTGCACACATTTCTCGTGTGCCAGTCGACAAGGTAGACCCGCTCTACCGTAAGCTGCGCTGGCAGATTTTTATGGGGATCTTTTTCGGTTACGCCGCCTACTATCTGGTGCGTAAAAACTTCACCCTGGCGATGCCGTATCTGATCGATCAGGGCTTCAGCCGTGGTGACCTGGGCTTTGCGCTGTCAGGGATTTCCATCGCCTACGGTTTCTCCAAGTTCATCATGGGGTCGGTTTCTGACCGTTCCAACCCGCGTGTATTCCTACCCGCCGGCCTGATCCTGGCTGCTGCCGTCATGCTGTTTATGGGCTTTGTGCCTTGGGCTACCTCCAGCATTGCCGTGATGTTCGTGCTGCTGTTCCTGTGTGGTTGGTTCCAGGGTATGGGTTGGCCGCCTTGTGGCCGTACCATGGTGCACTGGTGGTCACAGAAAGAGCGTGGCGGTATTGTTTCGGTATGGAACTGTGCGCACAACGTCGGTGGTGGCCTGCCCCCACTGCTGTTCCTGCTGGGTATGGCCTGGTTTAACGACTGGCATGCGGCGCTGTATATGCCTGCCTTCGGTGCGATCCTGGTGGCCCTGATCGCTTTCGCCTTGATGCGTGACACCCCGCAATCTGTTGGTTTGCCACCGATTGAAGAATACAAAAACGACTATCCGGATGATTACAGCGAAGAAGCAGAAGAAGAGCTGACTGCCAAGCAGATCTTCATGCAGTACGTGCTGCCAAACAAACTGCTGTGGTACATCGCGATCGCCAACGTGTTCGTGTATCTGCTGCGCTACGGCATCCTGGACTGGTCACCTACCTACCTGAAAGAAGTGAAACACTTCGCGCTGGATAAGTCCTCCTGGGCCTACTTCCTGTACGAATACGCCGGTATCCCAGGCACCCTGCTGTGCGGCTGGATGTCGGACAAGGTGTTTAAAGGCAACCGTGGCGCCACCGGGGTGTTCTTCATGGTTCTGGTGACCATCGCCACCATCGTTTACTGGTTGAACCCGGTGGGTAACCCAGGCATCGATATGGCCTGTATGATCACCATCGGCTTCCTGATCTATGGCCCAGTCATGCTGATCGGCCTGCACGCGCTGGAACTGGCACCGAAGAAAGCGGCAGGTACCGCCGCAGGCTTTACCGGCCTGTTCGGTTACCTGGGCGGTTCGGTCGCAGCCAGCGCCATCGTCGGCTATACCGTTGACTACTTCGGTTGGGACGGCGGCTTTATGGTGATGATCGGCGGCAGCATCGGTGCGGTGATCCTGCTGGTGCTGACCATGATCAGCGAGAAGAAACACCACGCAGAAATCGCGGCCAAACGCGGTTAAAAGCCAAGCGGGCGCAGCATGCAGCGCCCCTACCTACCCTTTATCGTCAATCTAAGGCCGCGCTGCGGCCTTTTTCTTACCTCTACAACATGGAGCAACACAGAATGCGGACTCAAACCAAAGCCCTGCTGACAGGGATCATTCTTGCCACTTCAATGCTCAGTGCCGCCCAGGCTGCAGATAAAGTGGTTATCGCTCACCGCGGTGCCAGTGGCTATCTGCCGGAGCATACGTTACCGGCCAAGGCGATGGCCTACGCGCAGGGTGCCGACTTCCTTGAGCAAGATCTGGTGATGACCAAAGACAACGAGCTGGTGGTGTTGCACGACCACTATCTGGATCGCGTCACCGACGTTGCCGAGCGCTTCCCGGACAGGGCGCGTAAAGATGGCCGCTACTACGCCATCGACTTTACGCTGCCTGAGATCAAATCGCTGAAGTTCACCGAAGGCTTTGATATCAAAGACGGTAAGCAGGTGCAAAGCTACCCTGGCCGCTTCCCGATGGGCAAATCCGACTTCCGCGTCCACACCTTCCAGGAAGAGATCGAGTTCGTACAGGGTCTCAACCATTCAACCGGCAAGAACATCGGCCTTTACCCGGAAATCAAGGCCCCTTGGTTCCATCAGCAGGAAGGAAAAGACATCTCCACCAGGGTGCTGGAAGTCCTTAAGCAATACGGCTACACCAGCAAGAGCGACAACGTCTATCTGCAGTGTTTTGATGCCAACGAGCTGAAACGCATCAAGGATCAGCTGGAACCCAAGATGGGGATGGATCTGAAGCTGGTGCAGCTGATTGCCTACACCGACTGGAACGAAACCTACGAGCAGAAGGCCGACGGCAAGTGGGTCAACTATGACTACGACTGGATGTTCAAACCGGGCGCGATGAAAAAGATCGCCCAGTATGCCGACGGCATCGGGCCTGACTATCATATGCTGATCGTCGAAGAAAAATCCAAACCGAACCAGATTGTGTTGACCGATATGGTCAAGGACGCTCATGCCAGCAATATGGCGGTGCACCCTTACACCATTCGTGCCGATAAGCTGCCGAAATACGTCACCGACGTGAACCAACTGTTCGACGCGATTTACAATCAGGCGGGCGTTGACGGCGTGTTTACCGACTTCCCGGACAAGGGCGTACAGTTCCTGCAAAAGCAGGGGCAACATAAGTAACGACGACTCCCCACCGGGTTACCCCGGTGGGGATCAGAACCAAGCCTGCCGTAACAGCAAAGCAACCACATAAATGCCGATACCAGAGGCTGAACCGGGATTGAAAAGCTCGATTGAGCCACGTCATTGCCAGCTTGGAGGTTGACCAATACGCTCAGTGAGCAAACTTATAAAAGCGCTCAATTTGGCAGAGATTCTGGCTACTGGGCGCAACAGATAGATCCCTTGTGCCTCGCCGCGTGGATCTGCCAGCAGAGGCAACAAACTTCCTGCCTGAATATCCGGTCCTACCACCCAGTTAGGCAAGAAAGCGATGCCTAATCCGAGTAATGCCGCTTGCCACTGTGCCGAAAAATCATCACAGCGCAGCACCATCTTGCACTGATTCATCAGTGGTTCACTGAGGATTTGCGCCCAGCAAGCGGGTTGCTGTTTGTGATAGCGAGCGATCAACTGATGATCACGTAACTCCTGTAGGTTGGCCGGTATCCCATTGTGAACGATATAGTCCGGGCTGGCACACATGAACCAGCGCTGGGTGGCGATGCGGGTTGCGTACAGTGAACTGTCTTTCTGCTCGCCGATACGGATGGCGGCGTCCAGCAATTCTTGTTTCGGATCGGTCTGGCGCTCGGTGAGATCCAACTCAACTGCCAGCCTTGGATAACGCTGGATTAGCACCGGCAACAGCGGCAACAGATAGGTTTTACCGAAGGTGGGCAAGCAACTGATACGCAGCACGCCTTGCGGAGTCTCGTTTTGTGCTGCCAGTTCAGCGCGGATGTCGATGATTTGCGTCAGCAACAGTGTGGCGCGCTTTTTCAGCATTTCACCAGCATCGGTCAGCACCAGGCCGCGAGTTGAGCGCACAAACAGCATGACCCCAAGCTCACCTTCCAGCGTATCGATATGCCGCACCAATGAAGAAGGCACCATACCCAGTTTGCGTGCGGCGGCAGAGAAACTACCCAATTGGGCAACATCGAGAAAGATCGGCAAATGTTCGGCATAGCGTGCGTCATTCATCTTTGCATTATATGCAAAAGCATTACTTATGAATACTCGGTTCTCTACCGGTTGAGTTAGCGCTACTCTACTTCCAGAGTGAGTCAGCGATATCGTGCTAATAATATTCAATCATCAATATAAAAAACCTTAATTTATCTTTATAAAACTTAAAGTTTGAAATTATATAGTTAATTCATCTGATTCATGCATTTTAAAATCAATACCACATTAATCGTAAACGTGGTGTGGCGCGGTTAAAATCATTAGCAGGTCTTTGTTTTACCTAGACTCTGGTTGAGTCCGGCGCGTTGCCTGTTTGTATCACTGTTTTTTGCCGTTGCCAGCTGAAGGGGTCTCAGTGAGCACTTTAGCAGCGGCAGGTTTGCCCATGTTCTTGAGCATTTAAACGCATCGCACCTTAGGTGCCGTGCGGGTGGAGGAGGTGGTAATGAATGAAAATCATGGCTGTTCATGTGCGCAGCAGCTGGCGCAAGGTTTTGCCAGGCAAGCGCTGGATTGTGGTCAGGGGGAAATTTATCAGACCTCATTGATGAGCGCCTTGCTTGATGGTGTTTACGAAGGGGATGTCACTATCGCCGAGTTGCTCAAGCACGGTAACTTCGGCTTGGGGACCTTCAACCATCTTGATGGAGAACTGATCGCTTTTGATCGGGAAGTTCATCAGTTGCGTGCAGATGGCAGCGCCCGTGCGGCCAGTCTGCAGCAAAGAACGCCATTCGCGGTGGTCACTTTTTTTCAGCCGAGTGTGACGCTAAAGATTGAAAAACCGATCTGCAAAGCCGACCTGCACCGGTGCATCGACCAGCAGGTAGCTTCACCTAATCTGTTCTGTGCGTTACGGGTTGATGGTCTGTTCAGCCATGTGGAAACCCGGACCGTACCGCGGCAAGAGCGGCCCTACAAACCGATGCTGGAAGCGATCGAATCGCAGCCGACCTTTGCATTTCAGCAACGCAGCGGCACATTGGTGGGATTCCGCTCACCTGATTATATGCAGGGCATCAGTGTTGCGGGTTACCACGAACACTTTATCACTGACGATCGTATCGGTGGGGGTCATGTCCTGGATTATCAGCTCGATCATGGCCGTCTGCAGTTTGGCGTGATCGCTCGTCTCAATCTTCAATTGCCGCACGATGCGGATTTCCTGTGCGCCGACCTCTGTCCAGAGGATTTGGATTGCGCCATTCGTTCTGCCGAGGGTTAATCGGCGTCGTTTTTTCAGGAGGTGGATTATGGTTGGTTCAGACAATCACTGGCGGTGTGGTGCAGATTTGGTGGTTAAAAATCTGCACGCGCAGGGCGTGAAACAAGTATTTGGTATTCCCGGGGCGAAAATAGATCGCGTGTTCGATGCGTTGGAAGATGAACCTGAGATAAAAACCGTGGTGGTACGTCACGAAGCCAACGCGGCATTTATGGCGGCAGCAGTTGGCCGCTTGACCGGCAAGGCAGGAGTCGCACTGGTGACCTCCGGGCCTGGCAGCTCTAACCTGATCACCGGGCTGGCCACCGCGACCTCCGAAGGGGATGCGGTGGTGGCCTTGGGCGGGGCGGTGAAACGTGCTGACAACCTTAAGCAAACACACCAGAGCATGGATACCGTCAGCATGTTCCGGCCAGTAACCAAATATTGTGCCGAGGTACATACCGGTTCCGCCATTTCAGAAGTGATGGCCAATGCGTTCCGCAGTGCTGAATTTGGCCGTCCTGGGGCTGCGTTTATCAGCTTGCCGATGGATATCATCAATGAACCGGTTACGGCACCGGTGCTGACCGGAGGCCGCTCACCCCGTCTGGGGGCCGCTTCAACTGAGGACATTCACGAAGCGCTTAAACTGATCCAGCAGGCGAAATGTCCGGTACTGTTGCTGGGGCTGCAAGCCAGCCGCCCGGAAAATAGTGCCGCAATACGCCATTTGTTACAGCGTACGCATATGCCGGTGGTAGGAACCTATCAGGCCGCCGGAGTGATTGATGCAAATGATTTTTCCCGCTTTGCTGGCCGCGTCGGGTTATTTAACAATCAGCCTGCCGACCAACTGTTGCAAAAAGCCGATCTGGTGGTCAGTGTGGGCTATAGCCCGATCGAATACGATCCCTGCATGTGGAACAGCCAAAGGCGGTTGATGCTGGTACATATCGATGTACAACCGGCCGAAATTGATACCTGTTACCGCCCAGATGTGGAGCTGGTCGGTAATATCAACGCCACTATCAATTTGCTGACCGAAGGTTTCAGCAATGTGATCGGTATGCCTGCCGAGGTGGAACTGATCTTATCCGATCTCGGCCTGCAGCGCGCGGAGCTGGCAGAGCGTGCTGCACGCCGTGGCGGTATGCCGATTCATCCGTTGCGCATCGTCAAGGAACTGCAGGATATCGTCAGCGATGACGTGACGCTATGTGTGGATATGGGGAGCTTCCATATCTGGATCGCTCGCTATTTGTATAGCTTCCGCGCCCGCCAACTCCTGATCTCCAATGGCCAGCAGACCATGGGGGTTGCCCTACCGTGGGCCATTGGTGCGGCGCTGGTCCGGCCGGGAGACAAAGTGTTATCCATCTCCGGCGATGGAGGATTTATGCAGTCGAGCATGGAGTTGGAAACCGCGGTGCGGCTGAAAGCCAATATTGTGCATGTGATTTGGGTAGATAATGCCTACAACATGGTGGAAATGCAGGAGGTGAGTAAATATCAACGCAAGTCTGGTGTAGAGTTTGGCCCGATTGATTTCAAAGCCTATGCAGAGGCATGCGGTGCAGTCGGGTTTGCGGTGCAATCAGTGGAGGAGTTGCGGCCTATGTTGCGTAAGGCTATGGAAATTCAGGGGCCGGTGGTGGTGGCAATCCCGGTAGATTATGCTGACAATTACAAACTGATGGCTCAAATGAACTTCAGCCAGATGATTTGATTCGGGCTAGGGAAAACGTTCCCTTCAGCTACTCCCCTTAGAGACTGAAAACGTCGTTCACCAGACGCACTTTCCCTTGGGGACCAAGGTTCAGCCTGGCCTTTACGTAACACACGCATGACCGCTATAAGCCGTCTTCATGGACTTGAAGCCTAACATCGGGTTGATTATCCGTTTCAGCTTACCGTGGTCACATTCAATCATGTTATTGTTGATGGAATGTGAGCCAGGTCGCTCGGCGGGCGCAGCCGGTAAAGACTGCGCCCCAATCAGTTAAATCGAGTACATTTTACGCAGGTAATGAGGCACGGCGTCGTCAACGTTGGAGCCAATCACTTCCAGCTCCGGCAACTTGTCTTTCAGACGTTGCTGGGCATCCTGCATGATGCAGCCTTTCCCCGCCATCGACAGCATTTCCAAATCGTTCATGCCATCGCCAAAGGCGATGCACTCTTTGAGCGAATAGCCGATGATCTTGGCGACTTCTTCCAACGCATGGCCTTTCGAGACGCCACCGGCCATCACCTCCAGGCAGGTTGGGAACGAGAAGCTGACGTTGACGCGATCGCCCCAGCGCGCGTTGATGGCATCTTCCAACGGCAGCAGTTTTTCATGATCGTCGCAGGTGAAATACACTTTGCACACGCCATCGGTTTCCAGCAAGCCCGGCTCAAACAGCTCATATTTAAAGATCGATTCCTGGAAAAATTCTTCCTGCTCCGGGCTTTCACGGTTCATGAACCAGTCGTCGTTGCGGTAGACGTTGGTCAGGATATCCTGGTTGTCGTGCATCATGTTGTACAGATCGCGGGCGATATCCTGATCCAGGTTGTGGCTGAAGATCAGCTCACCGGCGGTGTTATGTACCCGCGCACCGTTGGAGGTGATCATAAAAGCACTGATGCCGAGATTATCGCGGATCTGGGAAACGTCGATATGGTGGCGGCCGGTAGCGAAAACAAAGTGCACGCCCTGCTGCGTCAGCAGCTGCAGCGTTTCTTTGGCGTACGGTGTCAGGGTGTGCTCAGGGGACAGCAGAGTGCCATCTAAATCGGAAGCAACGACGTGATACATAGCGATATGTTCTAACCTCTAGTGGAATTTTCGGCGGCAGCAGTACCGCCTAAGTGCTGAGCAAAGAATCGCAGGATTGCGTTCAGTGCCTCGGCGCGCATCGCGTCCCGTTCGAACAGGATCTCATGGCGAGCGCCTTTGATAACCCACGGTTTTCCCCCTTCACAAGGGTGCCCCGCGTCTGACAGTGCCTGACAAAAAGCGCGCTGGGAACGGTTGTCGACCACCCGATCCTCACCGGCCTGCAATAATAAAATCGGCGTTGTGATGTTAGCAGCCTGGGCAATGATCTGCTGCCCGGCCTGAATACTTTCCTTGACCCAATGATAGGTTGGCCCACCTACCCGCAGTTCGGGATGATCGGCGTAATAACGCAGGTTGCGGCGATAACGCTCGCGGCTGTGGGTCAGCGTATTGACCACATAGGGCAATGGCCGCCACTGCCCGGTCCCAACCGCATAATAGTCACGCAACCCTGGGCGCTTTTCCGTCCAGTTCAAAATACCGTTGGCCATCCAGCCCGGCATTGGCAGATAAATGCCCAACATTGGCGCGCAGAGTGCGGCGGCGGCAAACGCCTGTGGCTCACGCGCCAGGAACTGCGCCAGTATCGCCCCTCCCATCGAGTGTGCCAGCGCGACATGCTGCCGGTAACCCAAGGGTTTGACCTGCTGATGGTAAAACTGGGCAAAATCGTCCACGTAGTCGGCAAAGTTTACCACATGCCCCCGGTGCGTATCTGCCAGCATACGCCCGGACAACCCTTGACCACGATGATCGATGATCATCACGTCATAGCCGCTGTGAAACAGATCGTACGCCACTTCCGGGTACTTGATATAGCTTTCGATGCGCCCCGGACTGATCACCACTACCCGCTGGTGCAGCGGGGAAGCAAAACGCACAAAGCGGATCGGTACGCCCCCGACGCCGGTGAATTCCCCTTCCTCACGTCGCCGCCAAAAATCCAGCAGTGGCCCGGTCGCGAAGGCAGAGAACTGCTTTTCACGGTTTAACCATTGCGCGGGATCAAGGGTGAATGACGACATGGCCTACCTTTTAACGGGATGTTCAGAGAGGTAAATGTGATCTCTGGCACGGGAAATCATACTAGCGTATTGTGGCACAAATTGGTGTATTCAGGGAGCATTGCGATGACCTTAGACTGGTGGTTAACCTATCTGCTGACAACCCTTATCCTCAGTCTTTCCCCCGGTTCCGGTGCCATCAACACCATGAGTACCGGCATCAGCCACGGCTATCGCGGAGCGGCAGCGTCGATTGCGGGTCTGCAGGTAGGCCTGAGTATCCATATTGTGCTGGTGGGGATTGGCCTCGGCGCGGTGGTCTCCCAATCGCTGCTGGCCTTTGAACTACTGAAATGGTTTGGTGCGGCCTATCTGGTATGGCTGGGTATCCAGCAGTGGCGCGCCGCAGGCGCGTTGGATCTGCACACTCTGGCAGGCACCATGCCACGGCGCCGTCTGTTTCGCCGAGCCGTCCTGGTGAATCTGACCAACCCCAAGAGCATCGTGTTTCTGGCAGCTCTGTTCCCGCAGTTCATCATGCCCAACCAGCCCCAGGCCGAGCAGTATGTCATTCTCGGCGTCACCACGGTGGTGATCGATATCCTAGTGATGATTGGTTACGCCACGCTGGCCACGCGCATTGCCGGTTGGTTAAAGACCCCGCGCCAAATGCAGCTGCTGAACCGGATTTTTGGCTCGCTGTTTATTCTGGTGGCGGGATTACTGGCAACGGCAAGAAAGGCATGATCGATTGGGCCGAAGCGTTCGGCCCGACGATCATTAACGGGTAAAAATCAGATGCAGGCCAAAACCGGTGAACAACACCCCGGCCAAGCCGTCGATCCATTTCGCCATCCGCTGATAACCCCGGCGCATGGCGGGTAACGCGAAGATGATCGCCACCAGGGTGAACCAGATAAAGGTTTCACCGGTGATCAGAGCGAATAATCCCCAACGCGCTCCGGCCCCTACATCCTCACCGACAAACAGCGAGAATACGCTACCAAAGTAAATGACAGCCTTCGGGTTGGAAAGGTTGGTGAGCAAGCCACGGATAAAGCTGCGGCCCGGCTTGGGTAACGCCACCTTCACCTCTTCTGCCGGAGCAGTTTGCGCATTCTGGCTACGGGCGGAACGCAGCAGTTGCCAGCCCATCCAGCACAGATACAGGCCACCGCCCACCATGATGATCTGGTGCAGCCAGGCCATCTTTTGCAGGATCAGGTTCAGCCCCAGCAGCGCCACACCGGCCCAGACCATGACGCCGAGGGAGATCCCCACCACGCCCATCATCGCCTCGCGACGGGAACGACTGGCTGCGGTTTGCGAAACAAAAAAGAAGTCCGGCCCTGGGCTCATCAGTGCAATCAAATGCACCATCGCCACCGTTAAAAACAACATCAGCATGAGTGATTATCCTTATTCGTCGTCACCGTCGAGGTGAGCGCGGATCATCGCCATAAATGGCGCACCAAAACGTTCCAGCTTACGCTGCCCCACGCCGTTGACGCTCAACAGCTCGCTGGCCCTGATCGGCATCTGTTCGGCCATCTCAAGCAGCGTTGCGTCGTTGAACACCACGTACGGGGGGATGTTCTCTTCGTCGGCAATCGATTTACGCAGCTTGCGCAGTTTGGCAAACAGCTTGCGATCGTAATTGCCGCCGTAGGATTTCTGGTTGGCGCTGCTGCGTACCTTGAAGCTTTGAATACGCGGCACCGCCAGTTGTAGCACTACTTCACCACGCAGCACCGGGCGCGCGGCCTCGGTCAGTTGCAGCGCCGAATGCATCGCAATGTTCTGGGTGATAAAGCCCAGATGGATCAGTTGGCGCAGCACGCTGGTCCAGTGTTCGGTGGTCTGATCGCGGCCAATGCCGTACACCGGCAGCTTTTCGTGACCAAACTCCCGGATACGCTGGTTATTGGAGCCGCGTAGCACCTCCACCACATAGCCAATGCCGAAACGTTGCCCAACGCGACCAATCGCCGACAACGCCTTGCGAGCATCCTCCAGGCCGTCATAACGCTTGGGCGGGTCAAGGCAGATATCGCAGTTGCCACAGGCCTGCTGTTTGCCTTCACCGAAGTAGTTCAGCAGCACCAGACGGCGGCAGGTTTGTGCTTCGGCAAATGCCCCCATGGCGTTGAGCTTATGACGTTCGATATCCAACTGCTGCCCCGCCGGTTTTTCTTCCAGGCAACGGCGTAACCAGGCCATATCCGCCGGGTCATACAGCAAGATCGCTTCCGCTGGCAGGCCATCACGCCCTGCACGACCAGTCTCCTGATAATAGGACTCGATGTTGCGCGGAATATCGAAGTGCACCACAAAACGCACGTTGGGTTTGTTGATGCCCATGCCGAAGGCCACGGTGGCGACCACCACCTGCAAGTCATCACGCTGGAAGGCTTCCTGCACTTGGGAGCGGCGTTCGTTGTCCAGCCCGGCGTGATAAGCCCCAACGCTCAACCCACGGCTTTGCAAACGTGCGGTGGTGTCTTCCACCTTCGCGCGGCTGTTGCAGTAAATAATGCCGCTTTTACCGCGCTGGTCCTGCACGAAGCGCCAAAGTTGATCGAGCGGTTTGAACTTCTCCACCAGCGTGTAGCGGATATTTGGGCGATCGAAGCTGCTGATCTGGATCAGCGGATCGTCTAGCGCCAACAGGCGAACGATATCCCCCCGCGTGGCTTCATCAGCGGTGGCCGTCAATGCCACTACCGGCATGGTCGGGAAGCGTTGCTTCAGTTGGCCCAGCGCACGGTATTCCGGGCGGAAGTCATGGCCCCACTGGGAAATACAGTGTGCCTCATCCACCGCCAGCATCACCGGCGGACAGTGATCCAACAGTTCGAGGAAGCTGTCCATCATCAGCCGTTCGGGGGCGATATACAGCATCTTGATCTGGCCGCTGCGACAGCCCGCCATCACCTCCAACTGCTGCTCCCGCGTTTGCGTCGAGTTATAGCAGGCGGCGGAAACACCATAGGCCAAGAGCTGATCGACCTGATCTTTCATCAACGAAATCAGTGGGGATACCACCAGCGTCAGTCCATCCATCACCAGCGCCGGGATTTGATAGCACAGCGATTTACCTCCGCCGGTCGGCATCACCACCAGGCAATCCTGGCCGCCGATAATTGCGTTGATAATCGTTTGTTGGCCCGGACGGAACTGCTGGTAGCCGAAGGTATCGCGTAATACCTGCTCTGCCAGCAACTCTCTGTTTATCACTGCTGCGGTTGACACACACTTCCCCATTTTTCTTTACGGCGGTGCCAATCTGGGCACCGCTATCTGGACGGCAAATTACATAATATCGTTAAGCATGACACCAACACCCAGCCGTGTCTGCTTGAAGTTGTAATCAATCATCGATTCACCGTAGCCGCTGAACACCTGGGTATAAAAACGCACATGGCTGGTAATTGGGTAACTCCAGCCCAACTGCGCGCCGCCATACCCGCTATTCCAGTTGTATTGGCCTTCGGCACTGAACACGCTTTCCCCCAAGGCATAGCCCACCGTCAGGCGGTAATAGCCCATGTACTTGGTGATATCCGGGTTATCGTCGTTGCTATCGCTTTCCGAGAAGCGGAACCAGGGTTTGACCTCGACCTGCCAGTCGCCGTTCTGCGCCATCAGACGCGCATAGCCACGGTTCCAGCTACGCGAGGTAGGATCTTCACGGCCGTTGGATTCATGGTTCAAACCCACTTCGATATCACGCAGCGTCCAGCCGGCAAACTTATACGCCGTGGCCCAGCCGACAAAAATTTGCGGTTCGTAGTTGGTTTCACGGAACGGTGAGGATTCGTCGTGGTTAGAAAACTGCCACCAGGAACGTTGGGTGTAAGATGCCCCCAAAACCGAGTTTTCCCCGGCAATGCCACGCCAGATCGGGAATGCCAGACTAAGCTGGAACTTCACCTCATCTTTGCGCGCGTTCTCCGCCCAGTTGTAGGACTTGATCGCTTCTTTGTTCAGATCGCTGGTATCGGTGTAAAGCAGGTAGTTGGTTTCATACGGATAGAGTGTGAACGGGTTATCGTAGTTTTGCAGCATGTTGCCGATGATGCTGCCACGAACTGCCGGTTTATTCAGATTCTTTTGCTCAGTGGCCTCATTGGCCTGCACCACTACTGGCGTAAACAGCATCGCCATCACAATCCCAGACAGAACGCGCATAATTTAGTTCACTCTCGAAAGATAAGGAAAAACCCAGAAATAAAAGCAGGTCATTTTACACACATTGCAGGATTTACCGCACTAGTGAATACATTTATCTGGTGGCTCTGGAAAGCAACAAAAGATAAGCATAAAATCCACAAGTCATTAACCTGGACTGACCAGTACATCGGCTGGCAAAACTCAAATGAAGAAAGGAACTATGTCACACACAACTTTGACCCTCGAGGCCGCCCGCCAGAAGATAGGCGAAATCTTCGTCTATCACATGCCGTTTAACCGTGAATTGGGACTGGAGCTACGCCGCTTTGAGGACGACTTCGTTGAATTGAGCTTTACCAACCAGCCTAAGCTGGTGGGCAATGCCGCCCAGAAAATCCTGCATGGCGGCGTGATCGCTTCCGTACTGGATGTTGCCGCCGGGCTAGCGTGCGTGGGCAGCGTGCTGATGCGTCAGGATCCACTGATCGAAGAAGAGCTGGCGTCACGTTTATCGCGCATGGGAACAATCGATCTGCGCGTCGACTATCTTCGCCCAGGCCGTGGTGAGCATTTTGTCGCGTCCGCCAGCGTACTGCGCAGTGGCAATAAAGTGGCAGTAGCCCGCGTCGAGCTGCACAACCACGATGGCTTACACATCGCCAGCGCCACCGCCACCTACCTGGTAGGCTAGGGGTACCAACCGGTTGTGCCACACAATTGTAAGACACAGCCGGTTATCTTCAGTAAAATCACCGCATCTCCTTTTCCCACCCGGTAATCGTCATGGACGCTCAACAGACCCGGCAGGGCATTTTCTTTGCTCTGGCCGCCTATTTTATTTGGGGTATCGCCCCCGCCTATTTCAAGCTGATCCAACAAGTCCCTGCCGATGAGATCCTCACCCACCGGGTGATCTGGTCCTTCTTCTTTATGCTGGGGCTGGTGTCATTGGGCCGCAACTGGCCGCAGGTGCGGGCCGCCTGTAAAAACCGCAAGCGGCTACTGCTGTTGGCCGTCACCGCGCTGTTGGTGGGAGGGAACTGGTTGCTGTTTATCTGGGCGGTGAATAACCACCATATGCTGGAGGCCAGTCTGGGCTATTTCATCAATCCGCTGGTGAACGTGCTGCTGGGGATGCTGTTCCTGGGAGAGCGTTTCCGCCGTATGCAGTGGGTGGCCGTAGCCTTGGCCTTTACCGGAGTCTTGGTGCAGCTGTGGCAGTTTGGTTCGCTGCCGATCATCGGGCTTGGCCTGGCCTTCAGCTTTGCCTTCTACGGCCTGCTGCGCAAGAAGATTGCCATTGATGCACAAACCGGCATGCTGATCGAAACCCTGTGGCTGCTACCGGTGGCCGCCATCTACCTATTCCTGATTGCCGATAGCCCAACCAGTCATCTGAGCGCCAACCCCTGGTCGCTGAATTTACTGCTGGTTGCCGCCGGGGTGGTTACCACCGTTCCACTGCTGTTCTTTACCGCAGCGGCCACTCGCCTGCGCCTGTCAACGCTCGGGTTCTTCCAATATCTGGGGCCAACGCTGATGTTCCTGCTGGCGGTCACCTTCTACGGTGAGACCATCGGCCAGGATAAGCTGGTGACCTTTGGCTTCATCTGGGCGGCGTTGGTGTTGTTCCTGTTGGATGCCTTATACCAGCAACGAAAGCTACGTTGATTGCACTGGCTGGGCGTGGTTAGAGATGAATCTGGCCATCGCCGGGCCGGTCAGCAAAATAGTAAACAGCCGCAGCGTCTGCATCGCCATCACAAAGGTCATATCAACCCGGCTGCCTGCGGCGATGATCGCCACGGTGTCCAATCCACCTGGGCTGGTGGCCAGATAGGCCGTCAGCAGATCGACCGGCAGGAACTGGGTCAACATCCACCCCAGCCCACCGCAAAACAGCATCAGCGCGACAATCGATACCACCATCTGCGGCAAGGTGCGCAACGCCAGCAGGAAGATGGCCCGGGTAAAACGCAGCCCGACGCTCCAGCCAATCAACGTGTAGGCCAGCGCCAGCAGCCATTCGGGCACCTGTAACGCCATGGTGCCGGTAGAATGTAATGCTGCCCCCGCGATCATTGGCAACATCAGCGCACCGGAAGGAATGCGCAGGCGCGGTCCTAACCAGGAGCCGATAACCGCTACGGCCAAAGTACCGGCAAAGCGCCAGTCGAGGGCGGGGAACCACTCCAGAGCGGCGCTCCCATGCCCAGCTTCATCTCCCAGGCCGATACGCGCTACGACCGCTGCTGCCGTCGCGACAAACAGCACGCGCAGATACTGCATAAACGCCACCAGCCGCACATCTGCGCCGAAATCTCCCGCCATCGCTACCATCGCCGATGCGCCGCCAGGGGAAGATCCCCAGGCACCGGTAGGGCCGGGCAGGCCACTGAAACGCACCAGGCACCAGCCGGAAACACCGCTCGCCAACAGCGTCGCTATCAGCACCAGCAACACCAGCGGCCAGTCATCCAACAAGGGGGTAAGAATATTGGGCGAAAGGCTTTGGGCAATCATGCAGCCCAAGATCGCTTGTGCCGCAATAAAGAAGGGACTAGGGATGCGCACCGAAGCGCCGAGCAGCCCCATCGCGACGCCGACAATCATCGGCCCCAGCAGCAAGGCAGCAGGAACGTGAAAGGCCTGTAGACCAAACCCCAACACCAGCGAAGCCAGCAGCAGGATCAGCCATTGAATGACGCGCGGGAACTTCTCCATTAAGACGCATGCCTTACGAGCCGATAAGCAATGGGGATATTCTACCCCGGTTTAACGGGCGAAAGAGGGGATCATTGAAGATAAAATGGGGCGGTGGTGTAGACCACCACCCGAAGCGAACGAAAGCCGGATTTAAAGCCAGTTCTTGCGTTTGAAATAGAGATAAGGTGCCAATCCCGCCACGATCATCAGCGCAATCGCCCCAGGGTAGCCAAACGACCAACGTAGCTCGGGCATAAACTCAAAGTTCATCCCATAGCTTGAGGCCACCAGCGTCGGTGGCAGGAACACCACCGATACCACCGAGAAGATCTTGATGATGCGGTTCTGTTCAATGTTGATAAAGCCCATCGCCGCCTGCATCAGGAAGTTGACCTTCTGGAACAGCGATTCGTTATGCGGCAGCAGGGATTCGATATCGCGCAGCACTTCCCGCGCCTGTTCCAGTTGGCTGGTTGGCAAACGCGCCTTGCGCACCAGGAAATTCAGCGCGCGTTGGGTATCCATCAGACACAGGCGCACCTTCCAGCCGATATCTTCCAGCTCGGCCAGCGTGGACAGCGCTTCATCATATTCGTCGCCCTGGTGCCCTTCCATAATGACCCGGCTGAGCTTTTCCAGATCGCTGTAGACGTTTTCGATCTCGTCGGCCAGCTGTTCAATTTTAGTTTCAAACAGATCCAGCAGCAGTTCGTAGGCGTTGCCATCCACCATTCGTAAATTGCGCGCGCGCATCCGGTAAAGCCGGAAAGCAGGCAGTTCGCGTTCACGCAGGGTATACAGACGGCCATCGCGGATAGTGAATGCCACGGTAGAGTTGCCCGCGTGATCTTCGGCGTCTTCGTAGTAGAAAAAGGAGTGGATATGCAGGCCGTCATCGTCTTCGAAGAAACGGGCCGAGGCTTCGATATCATCCAGTTCGGGGCGTGTCGCCAGGCTTTGGCCCAACTCACTTTGCACGCGCTCGCGTTCGCCCTCCTCCGGCTCGACCAGGTCAACCCACAGCGACGAGGTCAGATCCTCTGAGTCATCCAACTCCAGACGGGATAAGCGGCTGTTATCTAATTTAAAAGCGCTTAGCATGTGCCAAAGCTCCCTAATGGTAACGGGGGTAGACAACGCATTGAAGCACAGAAAGCGAGGAAAGTATGCAATACCGGCTCGTTCCAGACCATGAAGAGATCTGACTCGGAGCGACGCTGGGGAGGGTCGCCGACAACCACGAAGGGTATCAGCGCAATGGGATAGCCTTAGAAGTTGTACCTGGTGTCCAGGTCTGTGAGCCAGTATCTACTGGGTGTGTCCAAGGCGTGTGTCCTCATTGAGATTCGTGCGCGCATGTTACGCCGAGAAGAAAAAGCCTGTCAACCGGTTAGGGCGGATAATCGCGCAACAATTCATCACGCTCGCGGCCGGTTTGTAACACACCTGCAACCTTGCTCATGCCTGATGGAAAACCTGGTCGCGATCTCTGACCGCGGCCAGGAATCTTGCTAAGATTAGCACACAGAAATATTGCGGATTGACGACATGAAACAGATTACCGCCCACGATTTGACGACCATGAGCGAACAGGCTGCCACACTGCCACGCCTGCGTGCCCACCGTACCTTGCATGAAGAGTTGAGCGATCCGGTGCAACGCCTGGCGATCGCCATGGAGCCTGGCACCTATATTCGCCCGCACCACCACCCGCAGACCTGGGAGTTACTCACCCCACTACGTGGCCGTTTCGTAGTGTTGCAGTTCAATGACGAAGGCGTGGTCACCCAACGCACCCTGCTGGGTGAAGAAACCAAGGTGCTGGAGATGCCGGCGTTTACCTGGCATGCCGTGCTATCTGTCGATCCAGGTGGCGTGGTGTTTGAAGTGAAGCAGGGCCCTTATCAGGCGCTCGGTGAAGACGATTGTATGAGTTGGGCTCCACCGGAAGGTGGCGAGGGGATCGAAGCGGTGATGCGCTGGTATGCCACTGCAAAGGTGGGTGACCGTTTCGCTCACTAAATTATTGCCCCCTCACCTTCTCCCACAGGGGACCGATCGAGTTGGCCTGAAAAAACGGTGATACATCATGGACTTCTGTTGACTCACCTTAGGAGAAGATAAACTCAATTTTTGCTGAGATTATCTTCTTGCTTCCAACAGAGCAGGGACTTTAGCTCCCTCTCCCTGTGGGAGAGGGTTGGGGTGAGGGGATGTTACACCGTTTCCAGCTTGGCGTAAGCTGCTACCAGCCACTTGATGCCTTCACCCTGAAACGCGATCTGCAACCGGCTGTGTTCACCGCTGCCTTCCAGGTTGACGATGGTGCCTTCGCCAAACTTGGCATGGCGCACGCGCTGTCCAAGCTTGTAACCAGTGTCGTTTTCACTGATCGGCGTCCCCATCCGGCGGTGGCTCACCGAGCGGGAGACGCTGGCCCGCAGGCGCACCTCCTCCACACAGTCTTCCGGGATCTCACCGATAAAGCGTGATGGTCGGTGATACACCTCTTTGCCATACAGGCGGCGGGTTTCCGCATAGGTCAGCGTCAATTTTTGCATCGCACGGGTCAGGCCAACATAGGCCAGACGGCGTTCCTCTTCCAGGCGGCCACCTTCGTCCAGCGACATCTGGCTTGGGAACATACCCTCTTCCATGCCGACGATAAACACCTGGCGGAACTCCAGCCCTTTTGCCGAGTGCAGGGTCATCAGCTGTACCGCGTCCTGATAGGCATCTGCCTGTCCCTCCCCCGCTTCCAGTGCGGCATGGGACAGGAAGGCCTGCAACGGCATCAGATCCTGATCTTCATCCTGGTAGCTGTATTGGCGCGTAGCCGTGACCAGTTCCTCAAGGTTTTCGATACGCGCCTGGCCCTTCTCACCCTTTTCCTGCTCATACATGATAAACAGCCCGGAATCGCGGATCACCCGGTCGGTTTGCACATGCAACGGCATTTCGGCGGTTTCGTGAGCCAGTGAGTCCACCAGCTCCAGAAAACGCTGCAGGGAGGACGCTGCACGGCCCGCCAGCACCTTATCTTGCAGCAGCGCACGCGTAGCCTGCCACAGCGTCAGTTGGCGGTCTCGTGCCGCTTGGCGCACTACGTCGAGGGTACGATCGCCAATGCCGCGCGTTGGGGTATTCACAACGCGCTCAAAGGCCGCATCGTCGTTACGGTTGGCGATCAGTCGCAGATAGGCCAGGGCATCCTTGATCTCCTGACGTTCGAAGAAGCGCATGCCGCCGTAAATGCGGTATGGCATGGCGGTTTGCAGTAAGGCCTCTTCCAGCACGCGCGATTGGGCGTTGCTGCGATACAGGATGGCACAGTCGTTCAGCGCGCCGCCGTTGTCCTGCCAGGCCTTGATGCGGTTAACCACAAAGCGGGCTTCATCCAGCTCGTTGAACGCACAGTAAATCGATATCGGCTCGCCTTCGGCCCCTTCAGTCCACAGGTTTTTGCCCATGCGCCCGTCGTTATTGGCGATCAGGGTGTTGGCAGCCTTCAGGATGGTGCTGGTCGAGCGGTAGTTCTGCTCCAGACGCACCGTTTCCGCACCGGGAAAATCTTTCAGGAAACGCTGGATGTTTTCCACCTGCGCACCACGCCAGCCGTAGATCGACTGGTCATCATCCCCCACGATCATCACGTTGGCCTTGCCCCCGGCCAGCATGTGGATCCAGGCGTACTGGATGCGGTTGGTGTCCTGGAACTCGTCCACCAGGATATTGGTGAAGCGCTCACGATAATGATTGAGGATATGCGGCTTGTTCAGCCACAGCTCATGGGCGCGCAACAGCAATTCGGCAAAATCGACCAGCCCTGCACGATCGCAAGCCTCTTGATAAGCCTGATAGATCCGCAGCCAGGTGGCTTCCACCGGGTTACCGTAGCTTTCGATATGCTGCGGGCGCAGGCCATCATCTTTCTTGCCGTTGATGTACCACATCGCCTGGCGCGGCGGCCATTGCTTCTCGTCAATGTTCAGCGCACGCACGATGCGTTTCAGCAGGCGCAGTTGATCTTCACTATCTAGGATCTGGAAGTCCTGCGGCAGGTTGGCGTCCATATGATGGGCGCGCAGCAGGCGGTGTGCCAAGCCGTGGAAGGTGCCGATCCACATGCCGCCCTGGCTGGTGCCAATCAGGTGTTCGATACGGTGGCGCATCTCTGCCGCCGCCTTGTTGGTGAAAGTCACCGCCATGATGGAGTACGGCGAGCAGTTCTCCACCGCCAGTAGCCAGGCAATGCGATGCACCAGCACCCGGGTCTTGCCGCTGCCTGCACCGGCCAGCACCAACAGGTTGCTGCGTGGCGCAGCCACGGCTTCACGTTGTTTATCATTCATGCTGTCGAGCAGGTCGGAAACGTCCATAGGCACCATTGATTGGTAAAGGGAAAGCCCGCTTCCACGCACTTTCCACTGGGAATTTATACAGAGTTCTGCTGGGATTATAACAATGCTGTCAGCGATGCCAACTGCGAAATCTCAATATGTGGTAGCAGACGGCTGTCAGCCACCTGCATCAGGCTGCGCTGACGGTCGTTGATCCAGCAGGCCTGCAAGCCCGAACGCAGCGCCCCGGCAACGTCGGTGGTCAGGTCATCCCCGACGTGCAGGATTTGTTCCGGCGCCACGCCCAACCTTTCGACCGCCAGTTGATACATATCCTGATACGGCTTGGCGCGGCCATCTGGCCCGGAGCGCAGGACAAACTGGAAGTATTGCTCCAAGCCGCACTGGGCCGGATCGGCATTGCCATTGGTGATCGCCACCAGCGGATAACGTTGCCCCAGCGCCCGCAAGGTAGCGTGAGTGGCTTCCGGCACATCGATCCGGCTACGCCACAGGGCAAAGTTCTGCATGGCGGCATCCGCACCGATGGACGCTTCAGCATCGCGCAGCCCCTGACGGCTCAACGCCAGGTGGACCGCCCGCCAGCGCCATTGGGTAACGTCGTGGTAAATCTCCGGATCCTGTTCACGCAGTTCCTGCCGCAAACGGTGGAAGTCCGCCGACTGGAAGTGGCTCAATCCCGGATGGTAGTTCTGCAAAAAGGCCACCGACTCATGCTCGGTCTGCTTGATCACCGGACGGTTGTCATACAGCGTATCGTCCAGATCGAAAGTCAGCGCGGCCAGCGGGCGTAACGGACGGTAAAAGTGCATCAGGATTTCCCTCGTTTGGCGCGTGGATGCGCGGCATCGTACACGTTCGCCAGATGTTGAAAGTCGAGGTGGGTATAAATTTGCGTGGTGGTCAGGTTGGCGTGCCCCAGCAACTCCTGCACCGCGCGCAGATCGCCGCTCGATTCCAGCATATGGGTGGCAAAGGAGTGGCGCAGTTTGTGCGGATGGATATGGCTGTTGACGCCCTGCTTGACGCCCCACTCGGCAAAACGTTTCTGTACGTTGCGCGCCGAGATGCGCTTGCCCTGATTGGAGAGGAACATGGCATCATCCTGCGGCGCGAACAGATCGCGCAGCGCCAGCCAGTGTTCCAGCCAGGTGACCGCCGTACGGCCTATCGGCAATTTACGTTCTTTGCTGCCTTTCCCCAGCACCCAGATCTCACCGCCGCCCAGATCGACATGGCGGCAATCCAGCCCCACCAGTTCGGCCAGACGCAGCCCGGCCCCGTACATCACTTCCAGCATTGCGCGATCGCGAACTGCCAGCGGATCGTTAAGATCGATGTTCAGCAGCTGGTTCATTTCATCGACGTCGATATTCTTCGGCAAATGACGGCCACTGCGCGGTGTGCGGATGCCTTTGGCAGGGTTGGCGCTTATCACGCCCTGGCCGACCAGCCAGTCCAGAAAACTGCGTAATGCAGAAAGGCGCAGCGCCAGGCTGGAAGACTGTAACCCGGCGCGCTTACTCCGGGCTGCCAACTGACGCACTCTGGCGGCATCCAGCATCGGCCATTCACTGATGCCCAGTTCGCCTGCCATGGCGATCAATGCCTGCAGCTGGCGCGAATAGCTGATCTGAGTCAGTGGGCTGAGTTGCCGCTCCACCTTTAAATAACGCAGGAAAGCGTCCACCGGCGGTTGCAGGTTGGCCGCTACGCTGGTCATGCGCGTTCTATCCAGCGTTCCAACAGTTTTGGCAACATACGCGCCAGTTGGCCGAGCATCACGGTGCCCATCCCCTGTTGATAATGTTGAGTATCGCGGCTGCTGAAGATCACCATGCCGAGATCGCCCTGCTCCCCCAACAACGACAGCGCCACGGAGCCAACCTGTTTGGCCTGCGGCAAGAGCAGCAGCAGTTCGGGGCCATTAAGGTTGCCGAGGTAGTGATAGCGATCCCCCAGGCGTTGAATTCGCAGCGGCTCAAACGCCGAGCGCGCCAGGCCAAGATGGGTGAAGTCCGACGGTGCGCCAATATTCCAGCGATCGGCAAACAGGCGGATATTCGCCCCCGCCAACCCAAACCCGCGCGCCCAACGCTGTAAGCGGTTGAGCATATCCTGCAGGCTGCTGGCGGTGGCCAGGTCGGCCTGTAGATGCAGCAGGCTGCCAAACAGCGATTCGTTAGCGCTGGCCTGCTCCATCAGCAAGGTGATCTCTTCTTCCAACTGGGTGATTTGGTTGCGCTGGCGCGCCAGATGCCACTCCACCAACGATACCGTGCCCCGCACCGGGTGAGGCACTCGCATCTGTTCAACCAGCCGCGCATTGCGCATAAAGAAGTCCGGATTCTGCATCAGAAATTGCATCACCGAGTCATCATCAAGCTCAACGCCCGTGGCTATCCGATCGTCAACCTGCTTCATAAGTGAATAAATCCGTCATAAACATGGGTGGCCGGGCCGGTCATAAATAACGGCTCTCCTGGCCCTTTCCAGCGGATATGCAGGCTACCGCCGGGCAGTTCGACATGCACCTCTTCCGCCAGCAGCTCTTGCTGAATGCCCACCGCCACGGCGGCACAGGCACCACTGCCACAGGCCTGAGTTTCACCGGCACCACGCTCATAAACCCGCAGTTTGATGTGCTCACGGCTCACCACCTGCATAAAGCCGATGTTGGCACGTTCCGGGAAGCGATCGTGTCCTTCCAGCACCGGTCCCAACAGCTCCACCTTGGCAGTTTTCACGTCGTCCACCTGCAACACACAGTGTGGGTTACCCATTGAGACTACGCCGCACAGCACCGTATGTTCCGCCGCGCGCATAATGTAGGTCTTTTCCGCTTTGGTGGCGCGAAACGGCACAATCTGCGGATCGAAATTCGGCTCGCCCATATTGACGCACACCAGGTCATCATCGGTGACGCTCAGGATCATGCGCCCGGTCTGGGTGCTGACGCGGATATCACGCTTGTTGGTCAAGCCTTTCAAGCGCACAAAGCGGGCAAAGCAGCGGGCGCCGTTACCGCACTGGGCCACTTCACTGCCGTCAGCATTGAAAATGCGGTAATGGAAATCGAGTTCAGGATCGTACGGCGGTTCTACCACCAGCATCTGGTCAAAACCCACGCCCAGATGCCGGTCGGCCAGACGGCGGATCAGCTCAGGTGAAAAGTAGACGTTCTGTGTAACCGCATCGACCACCATAAAGTCGTTGCCTAAACCGTGCATTTTGGAGAACTGCATATCATACTCCGCTATCTGGACGACGTACCGTCTGATACTTATGGTGGCATCAACCACCCTAAAGGCTCATTACTGATTGATCATCGACGGTTGCTGCTGAGTGCCAGCGGGTTCTTGTTGGTTTTTGCTAACGGTACCTGCACTGGTTACCGGTTGCTCTGCCGGTTTGTCCTTCGGTGGAAAATACAGCGGGCCCTTCAGGCCACAGCCAGAGAGCCCGGCCAGCAAAACGGCCATCAGCGCATAGCGTAGTTGTTTTTTCATTTGCATTAATGCCTGTAATTCATGCGTCCAAGCTCACTATAATCGCAGGTGGATCATGAAAAGCAATAGGAATCGAATATGAACGATAGTGAGTTTCACCAGTTGGCCGACCAACTGATGCTGAATATTGAACAGACCCTGGACGATTTTGATGGTGATGCGGATATCGACTACGAAACCAACGGCGGGGTGATGACGCTAAGCTTCGAAAACGGCAGCAAGATTGTGATCAACCGTCAGGAGCCGTTGCACCAGGTGTGGCTTGCCACCAAGGCCGGAGGCTATCACTTTAACTATCGTGACGAGAGCTGGCATTGCGATCGCAGCGGCCGGGAATTTTATGAGTTACTGAGTGAAGCGGCCAGCACACAGTCCGGCGAGACGGTCAGCTTCAGTTGAGTTCTGCTGAGGGGCGCAAGCGACTGCGCCCTCGAGCATTAATGCAGCTGGAACTGTTGCTTCAGAGGCTGTGCGGCATTGCCGTCGGCGACCGTGATACACAGGTTCGACAGCGCATTGCTGCGGAATGGGATCACCTGGATGCGCCCATCGAGATGGACTATCTGATAGAACTGCGGCAGGTTGAAGTTGATAAAGCTGGAGCCGTAGGTAAAGCGATCGTGTGAGGAGGAATAGAAGCGGCTGACATCGCGCACCAACTCCTCTTTGCTCCCTTCACAATGGTGATACACCTCAACCCGGTTCGACTCATCCAGAATGTAAATGTTGAAGCCTTTATCATCCGTGGTGTCTTCAAAGAAGAACTGGATAATCCCCTCACTGGCAAAACCATCGACTACCGGTGGCAAATGCACCTGATCGGTTTCTACCTTGATCGACAGACCATGCAGTTTGTTGTTGGAGATAGCCCCATAGAACTCCACGGCGTTTTCCAGCTTCTGCACCGACACGCTCAGGCGTTCGAAGAACAGGCCCCAGGTTTGCCCGGCCACACGCACCGCTTTAAACCGGCCCGGCTCCAGGCGAGTGCTGGAAAGACGCAGCTCGATGCATTCGGAAACCAGCTGTTGAATGCGGGTACGGATCAGGCCACGCAGGTGCTGGCTATAGCAGAATACCTCCACCGATTCCGGCGGTGCAGCATCCTGATGCATCTTGCCCAGAATGGTCTTCAACGCTTCAAGCACCGACTGCTCACCGCTGAAATGCAGGGTACGCACTTCGTTCCATGAGTTGCGGTACAGCAGATCGATACTGCCAACCAGGCATTGCTGCTGTTGGCCAAAGCTGAACACGTCCAGCTTGCGGAAATCGAAATGCACCACCTGATTACGGAAGGCCGCCGTCGGGTCGTTTTCCAGGTTGACGATAATCGCCAGATGGCGGATTTCGCACGGGCTGTAGAGCGCTTTCGGCGTCGGAGCGGCCAAGCGCAGCGGGAAATGGTGCGACACGTCGGTAACCAGTTCCTGCAGTTTGGCGGTGTCGCAGATATTGCCGCTCTTGATATGCAAGCGGGTGCGTGAGGTGAGCAGGCCGTTGAAGTAAGCCCAGGCCACCAACTTGTTGAGATAGCGGTTATATTCCAGCGGCTGATGGCTGACGATCGAACTCATCTCCGGTGCCTGATTATACAGGTACCAGCCGGTGCGGTTGGCACGGCCAATCGGCACGTGAATAAAGGTCAGGTCGTTTTCTGACAGGTCTGGCGAAATTTGCGGGTTCACCAGCGTCACCTTACCCGGCAGTGCCTCAAAGGCCGCGTACAGTTTACGGGTCAACACTCCGATATCCTGTGGGCTGGCACTGACGCTGAGATTGTTGCGGCGAGCGAAACGGATCAGGTTGCGATAGCTTTGCATCATCGCATCCAGCAGTTCGTTATGGGCTTCGCGCACCCGTTCGATCTTCCAGTTAGCCCGGTTATCGAGGATCTCCAACCGCTCTTCGTCCCAGCCCCACTCACTGACCAGTTGGCTGAGGATTTCCCGCCGCCAACCGATAGTGGCGTTGTTGGATTGCGACAGCTTCTCGCAGACCTTCAGATAGAAGCAGCGGCGAACCAGGTCAAGGCGGGTGGTGTCGTTGATTTCAGTCAGGTAGTGGGTGACGCGCTCCAGCATCATGCAATAGGCATCGAGGCCGAAGCAGACGATCTCCCCCTGGTGCAGACGATGCTTGATCCCCATCGCCAGCAACTGCGTTTTCGGGTATTCCCATGAATAGGCTTCGAGCAGCAGGGTTTTCAGCACCGCCTTGTAGGGCGAATCGATGCTCTTATACAGCTGCCACAGGCTGGCACCGAAGTACTCTTCCGCAGAGAGCGTGCTCAATCCGCCAAGATCCAGCCACTCATTCGGGGTTAATACCCCCTGGGAATAGAGCGAAAGCACATATTCATCGTAATGCGCTTCCTCTTCGCCCGGCACCATGTTCCACAGGATACGTTTCCCTGCCAGGCGTACGGCCGTGCGGTAGAACTCATCGAGCAACAGAATATGTTGGGTTGAGCCGCAGTCTTCACCGCCCAGGCTGCCGCTTTCGTTGTGGCGGAAGCGGTTTTCGTCGATCAGGAAGAAGCTGACTTCCACCCCCATCGAGGCCGCCCATTTCTCCAGCAGGCTGCATTTTTGCTGCAGGCGGCTGCGTTCTTCATTGTCTAGCCAGGATTGGTGGCAGACCCAGATATCCAGATCCGAGGTGCAGCTCTGGCCGATCGAGGAGGTGCTGCCCATGGAATAAAGCGCCGTAATCGGCAGTTCGCCCGTGGCCATTTTTTCAAACGGGCTGCCCCATTTGTCTTCTAGATCATTGAGATAAGCTTGTTGGGTTTCATCAGGCGTGTAGATACAGATGCCATGGGGAACGTTACCGTTGAGGTAGCCCGGCATCAGTGGGTGATGGTGGTGCAATAAGGTAGGCAGCAGACTGTAGACCCGTTGGAACGCGGGCTTCATGGCCGCCAGGGCACGATCGACACGTAGTTGGTTGATCGCATCCAGTCTTTGTTTCAGTGTCTCGATGTAGAGGTACAAGACGTCTCGCCTGATTATCCCGATGCTTGAAAAAAACCCGTATTCCCGCTGCGTCTTTAGTTTAGAAGAATTTTTGACGACTTATTGCTGGAAACGTGATCAATCTAACACCTTGCTGATTGACCGTAAAGGAGGTAAAGCGACACACTTATCCTAGCGCTTCTATAAATGATTTACCCGCAGTGTGAACTGCCGCCAACTTCCCCTCACGCCCCTTTGATTCCGTTGTCCTTTCTCCGCCTGTGGCTTCTTGCACTGACAGTTTTGATCCTCAGTGGTAGGATGGACGGCGAATTATAAAAACGGTAACCAGCATGTTAGACAAAATTATTCGAATTGCCACCCGTCAGAGCCCACTTGCCCTATGGCAAGCACACTATGTTCAGCAGCGTCTGATGGCTAGCCATCCGGGCCTGCAGGTGGAACTGGTGCCTATGGTCACGCGCGGCGACATCATTCTGGATACGCCGCTGGCCAAGGTTGGCGGTAAGGGCCTGTTCGTCAAAGAACTTGAGCTGGCTCTGCTGGAAGGCCGGGCAGACATTGCCGTGCACTCAATGAAAGACGTCCCCGTCGACTTCCCCGCCGGCTTGGGGCTGGTCACCATCTGTGAACGTGACGACCCGCGTGACGCTTTCGTCTCCAATAACTTTGCCTCGCTCGATCAACTGCCGCTAGGCAGCGTGGTAGGTACCTCCAGCCTGCGCCGTCAATGCCAGCTGCGTCGCCGTCGCCCGGATCTGATCGTGCGCGATCTACGGGGCAACGTCGGCACAAGGTTGGGTAAGCTGGATAACGGCGATTACGACGCCATTATTCTGGCCGTGGCCGGGTTAAAACGTCTGGGCCTGGAACAGCGTATCCGCTGCCCGCTGAGCGCGGAAGAATCCTTGCCTGCGGTCGGCCAGGGTGCGGTCGGTATCGAATGCCGCCTTGACGATGACGTCACCCGCGCTTTGCTGGCCCCTCTCAACCATCGCGAAACCGAAATCCGTGTCCGCGCCGAACGGGCGATGAACACCCGGCTGGAAGGGGGCTGCCAGGTTCCCATCGGCAGCTATGCCGAGCTGACAGGCGATGAACTGTGGTTACGTGCGCTGGTCGGTGCCCCTGATGGCAGTCAGATGGTCTGCGGTGAACGCCGTGGCCCGTCGGCACAGGCTGAGCAAATGGGTGTAGAACTGGCTGAAGAACTGTTGGCTGCCGGTGCCCGTGAGATCCTGCATGACGTTTATCAGGGAAATCCTCCTGCATGACTATTCTGGTAACCCGCCCTTCTCCCGCCGGGGAACAACTGGTGAGCCGCCTGCGCGCACTTGGCCGGGTTGCCTTTCACGCGCCGCTGATCGACTTCGCCCCCGGTAACGATCTTGTCCGCTTACCTCAGAGGCTGGCAGAGTTGCAGGCGGGCGATTTGGTGTTTGCCCTATCGCAGCACGCCGTCAGCTATGCCAGTTCGGTCATCAATCGGGCCGGGCTTCAATGGCCTGGCCAGTTGTCCTATTATGCTATTGGCCGCACCACCGCACTGGCAATGCATCGCATCAGCAGCCTGCCGGTAGACTATCCGCGTGAACGTGAAATCAGCGAAATGCTGTTGTTGCTGCCCGCGTTGCAACAGCTCACCGGTAAACGGGCGTTGATCATGCGGGGCAACGGCGGCCGCGAACTGCTAGGCGAGACGCTGGCTGAGCGGGGTGCAGTGGTAAGCTATTATGAATGTTATCAACGCAGCCCGGTGCACTATGATGGCAGTGAGCAAAGCGCCCACTGGCAACGTGCCGGTATCAATACGCTGGTAGTGACCAGCGGCGAAATGTTACAACAGCTCTATACTTTAGTTCCTGATTACTATCGCTCTTCGTGGCTGTTACGTTGCCGCCTGATAGTCGTCAGTGAACGTCTTGCTACCCTTGCCCAGGAGCTGGGTTGGAGCACGATTCGGGTAGCTGAAAACGCAGATAATGACGCGCTGATCCGCGCGCTACAATAACCTGACTATGGGATGTGCCACTATGACGGAACAAAACACTCCATCCGCCGCGGTTGAAGAATCAAACCCAGCGGTTGAGAGCCCCCAGCAGCCAGCCGCTGACCACCGGAAAGGTAAGAACACCGGCCCGGTATTGGGTGCGATTGCCATCGTGCTGGTCATCGCTCTGGGTGCTGGCGGCTATTATCACACGCACCAGCAGGCGCAGACATTGATCGCCGCCAACCAGGCCTTGCAGCAACAGTTGGCAGAGCTTAAGCAGAGCCAGCAGCAGGAAAAGAGCGCGCTGGAAGGCTTGCTGCAACAGCAGGGGAAAACGCTGGAGGCCACCGATCGCGAGCAAACCTCGCTGGTGCGTCAGCTCAATGAACTGCAAGATAAGGTTGCCACCATTTCCGGCAGCGATGCCAAAACCTGGCTGCTGGCACAGGCGGACTTTCTGGTGAAAATGGCAGGCCGCAAGCTGTGGAGCGATCAGGATGTCACCACCGCGGCTGCGCTGCTGAAAAGCGCCGACGCCAGCCTGGCAGAGATGAACGATCCGAGCCTGATCGATATTCGCCGCGCCATCACCGAAGATGTCGGCACCCTTTCCGCCGTGGCGCAGATCGATTTTGACGGCATCATCCTGAAGGTCAACCAACTGTCCAACCAGGTCGACGACCTGCGTCTGGCGGATAACAACCGTGACGAACGGCCAATGGATGAAGACGACGGCGAGCTGTCCAGTTCGTTGAGCGAATGGCGTCAAAACCTGACCAAGAGCTGGCACAACTTTATGGCGGACTTTATTACCGTCCGCCGTCGCGATAGCAGTGCCGAACCGCTGCTGGCGCCGAATCAGGATGTCTATCTGCGTGAGAATATCCGTTCGCGCCTGCTGGTTGCCGCACAGGCGATCCCTCGTCATCAGAACGAAGTGTATAAACAGTCGCTGGAAACGGTATCGACCTGGGTACGCGCCTACTTCGATACCACCGATCCGGCTACCAAGGCATTCCTGGAAGAGTTGGACAACCTGAGCCAGCAATCGATCTCCATGGACGTACCGGGCCAGCTGAAAAGCCAGCCGATGCTGGAAAAACTGATGCAGACCCGGGTACGTAATCTGTTGGCCCAGGCCCCTGCCACTCACCAGGAGGGATAAGCCATGTTACGCGTGTTATTCCTGTTTCTGGTGCTGATTGCCAGCCTGGTGCTGGGGCCGATGCTGGCCGGGCACCAAGGCTATGTGCTGATCCAGACCGACAATTACAACGTCGAAACCAGCGTGACCGGTCTGGTGATTATGGCAGTACTGCTGTTCCTGGTGCTGTTTGTCATCGAATGGATCCTGCGCCGCGTCTTCCGCACTGGCGCGCGCACCCGTGGCTGGTTCCTTGGCCGCAAACGTAGCCGCGCCCGTAAGCAAACCAAAGAGGCGCTGATCAAACTGGCGGAAGGGGATTACAAGCAGGTAGAGAAACTGCTGACCCGCAATGCCGATCATGCCGAGCAACCGGTGGTGAACTACCTGCTGGCAGCGGAAGCTGCACAGCAACGTGGCGATGGCTTCCGCACCAACCAGTATCTGGAGCGTGCCGCCGAAGCTGCCGATACCGATCAGTTGCCGGTAGACATTACCCGCGTGCGTATTCAGTTGGCGCAGGGTGAAGCCCATGCGGCACGGCACGGCGTCGATCGCTTGCTGAACCAGGCACCACGTCATCCGGAAGTGCTGCGGTTGGCGGAGCAGGCTTATCTGCGCACCGGAGCTTATGCCTCACTGCTGGAAATTCTGCCTTCGATGAGCAAAATCAACCTGCACAGCGAAGAAGAGCTACAAGCTTTACAGCAGCAGGCCTATATCGGCCTGATGAATCAGGCCATGGCCGATGAAGGCAGTGAAGGGTTGAAGCGCTGGTGGAAAGATCAAAGCCGTAAAATTCGCCACGAAATCCCGCTACAGGTCGCGATGGTGGAACATCTTATTGAGTGTAATGACCATGAACTGGCACAAAGCATTGTGCTGGATAGTCTGAAGCGCCAATACGATGAGCGGTTGGTGTTGTTGATCCCACGTATCAAGTCTGGCAACCCGGAGCAGTTGGAGAAAGCGTTACGCCAACAGATCAAGCAGCATGGTGCGACGCCGTTGCTTAACAGCACACTGGGTCAGTTACTGATGAAGCACGGTGAATGGCAGCAAGCCAGTGATGCGTTCCATGCGGCACTGCAACAGCGGCCAGATGCGTATGACTACGCCTGGCTGGCAGATGCGTTGGATAAGCTGCACCGCAGCGACGAAGCCACACAGATGCGCCGTGAAGGGCTGATGTTAACGCTCAAGCAAAACGGCGAGTAACTTCCCCGGTTGGCTTGTCAGGGCTCAGCATGCCGTGCTGGGCCCTTTTTTTTGCCTGCAACTTTCCTTGGGGCAAAAAAAAACACTTGCCGCGAGACAAGTGTATAAAAGAAGCAATCAGGTCTAGGACAACTGGGTGGTGCCTCACTCAACGTTTTGCCCGGAGTGTGATGAAGCCGTTGCAAGCAACCCTTTCATCGTTCAGGTGGGCAATAGGCACCCTAAAATCGGCTCTGCATCATTCCTGGGTTTATGAGGCCTAAGGCGAACATAAGAAGTGGAATGAGCATCTACGATAGAGATATTGCACTTGGCGTGCCAACTTTTAATTTCTCAGTGCCAACCGGCAAAAATTTAACTCATCATTTTGAATTTAAACGATTTAAAGTTATCTCTATTAACCCTCTGATTTTTCCCTCCTGTTCGCTGCGATTTGCCCCTCTACGGATCCTGTCGCCTTAAAACGACGGGTTAATGAAAAGTCTTTTTTATTGATTAAAATCATCAGGTTAAATGTCTCAAACTGACGACAACAGGCATACCCATAAAGGACAAAAGGAGACAGGTTGAAATTTCGTAGGGTTTGCCAAGATAAAGCCGCTCGATAAAACGACTCGCGCTAAAATAAAACGTCGGTTTAATATTTTTGTGAGATACATCACAAAATACTTGATCGATTTGGCGGCCGAGTGTAGCCTATTTGTGTGACATGAATCACACTATCAATGACTCTCTGGGGACTGCCACTATGAAACTGATCAACAAAATCATCACCGCTTTCAATAACGTAGACTTCTCATTCGGCACGATCAATCTCTGATTGCCGACGTAACGCCTGCCTGAAATAAAACGACTGTTATCTGGGGCAAGAATGGCATGATGCCGATATGCTCCAGAAGTCGTTGCGCTGTTTATCCTCCATTTTGCACCCTGCCATTTTTCCAGCGCTTATCTCTGCTTCCTTCTGATCATTCCCTTGTAAGGCCGGCTCTAAAGTCGTCTGTTTCCCCTCACCCCAACCCTCTCCCAAAGGGCGAGGGGGCTGCCCTGAGCCCTTGATTAGCTCGTGCGACTTCGGAAAGTGATGTAAGAAGGAGAAAGGCAAGGTATTACACAGAGAATCAACGAACTCGATCGTACCGCTTCGGAGAGTAATGTAAGAAGGAGAAAGGCAGGGTATTACGCAGAGAATCAATGAACTCGATCGTACCGCTTCGGAAAGTTATCAGTAAGAAGAAAGTCCGGGTAATACGCAGAGAAATCAACGAGCTCGATCGGTCCCCTCTCCCTGTGGGAGAGGGTTAGGGTGAGGGGCCAGCACGATATCTCAGGTATCGGACACCCACCATTTCCGCCAGGATAAAAAGCAAAAAACCCGCTCATCGCTGAACGGGCTACACAAATTCCAGACGTAAAAAAACCTGCTTAAAAAGCAGGTTTCTTTGAAATTGGTCGGCGAGAGAGGATTCGAACCTCCGACCCACTGGTCCCAAACCAGTTGCGCTACCAAGCTGCGCTACTCGCCGATTTCTTGTTGCTGATACTACCGAACTTTCCAGCCTATGTCTATGTAAATATTAAATTTATCAGACATTTTGTGTGTGGTGCGAAGAGAGGGACTTGAACCCTCACGTCCGTAAGAACACTAACACCTGAAGCTAGCGCGTCTACCAATTCCGCCACCTTCGCACTGTCACAAAACAGCTTTCAATTCTTTTACTTTACCCTAGGTAAAGTGGGGTGGCTAATGGGGCTCGAACCCACGACAACTGGAATCACAATCCAGGGCTCTACCAACTGAGCTATAGCCACCATAACTACTTTATCTACTGCTTACTTCACGCGGTAATCATACCACCGCAGCTCCTGCGCACAAAATTAATGGCGCGCCCGACAGGATTCGAACCTGAGACCTCTGCCTCCGGAGGGCAGCGCTCTATCCAGCTGAGCTACGGGCGCGTAGCGCCGTTGCGGGTGGGGATACTACGGTTTTATGCCCATCCTGTCTAGTGCTTTTTCTCAGAAATGTTGAGTTCGCTGACCCTTTGCTCACTCTTGCAGCAGAAAGGGCCCGACAAGGCCCTTTTCTTAAGCTTAGCGCTGACTTTCTGTCCGCTTTTCAGGCTGATGATGGACTTTATGCATACCGAATACAAAGTAGCACAGGCTCACCGCAGCCAGGAAAATCATCCCCACCACCAACGAGATCCGCGTATCCGGATTGATCCCCATACCAACCAGCACACAAATCAGGAAAGCGATGGTCAGGTAGTTCATGTAAGGGAACATAAATGACTTGAAGCTGTGAGTCTTCATCGCTTCTTTATGGGCACGGCGGAAATAGATCTGGCTGATCAGCACCACGAACCACGGCATCATGCCCGGCAGCACGCTGGCGCTATAGACATAGACGAACACCTGTTGAGGATTGGGGATAACGTAGTTCAGCGCAGACCCCACCAGCAGGCAGATAATGGTAATGGCAATACAGTTGACCGGCACACCGCTGGCAGAAAGCCTGGTCAATGCCGCAGGCAGTTGGCGGTTCTTGGCCAGGGCATAGAGCATCCGGCCGCCGCTATACATGCCGCTGTTGCAGCCGGAGAGCGCGGCGGTCAGCACGACAAAGTTGATGATACCGGCTGCGGCAACAATACCAATCTTGGCAAAGGTCAGCACAAACGGGCTGCCAGCGGTGCCGATACCGTTCCACGGGAAGATGGTGACAATCACGAAGATGGCACCAACATAGAAAATCAGGATGCGCCACAGGATGTTGTTGATCGCCCGTTTGAGCGTTACCTGCGGGTTCTTGGCTTCCCCGGCGGTAATGCCGACCAGCTCAACGCCCTGGTAAGAAGCCACCACGATACACAGGGCAAACAGGAAGCCTTTCCAGCCACCGGCAAAGAAACCACCGTGAGCCGTCAGGTTGGCAAAGCCCGTCGGCTGCCCGCCGTTACCAAAGCCGAAGAAGATCACCCCCAGGCCCACCAGGATCATCACGATAATGGTGGTGACCTTGATCATGGCAAACCAGAACTCCAGCTCACCGTACAGGCGCACCGCCGCCAGGTTGGCTAACGCGACCATAGCAACCGCAATCAACGCAGGCAGCCACTGCGGTATCTCTGGGAACCAGAACTGCACATAGACGCCGATAGCCGTGATTTCCGATATCCCCACGGCAAGCCACATAAACCAGTAGCCCCAGGCGGTGAGATAGCCGAAAAAGGGATTCATGTATTTGTGCGCATAGACGGCAAAAGAGCCCGCCACCGGCTCGAGGAACAACATCTCGCCCATTGAGCGCATAATGAAGAACACAAACAGGCCAGCGATGATATAGGCCAGCAGCACTGAAGGCCCGGCCCATTTCAACGTACTGGCTGACCCCATAAACAGACCCACGCCGATCGTGCCACCCAGGGCGATCAGCTCTATATGTCGCGCTTCTAACCCGCGATGTAAACCTTGTGGTTTTTCTTTGCTTGCCATACATCCTCAGTCATATTTTTGATGCTGTTTTGCCTGCCGATCGGTGCCGGTCATTATTGTTTTAGACAAGTTGAGTGTAATTCATCCCCCGCCGGGCAAAACGGAACTTAAGGAGTCATCCGCACAATTTAATTGCGGGGAAGTGCCGCTGCAGCCTGGGGAAATTTTCGGGCGCTATGGTTTCGCATTTTGCCGCTATAAGCAAACCGCGAATTAAAACCTTATGGAATAAATGACGAGGGAATGATTGACCGAGGTTATAGCTTTGACCACGTTATGGCCGATAGGGAGATTATTTGAGCAAAACAGACGCTGGAGCAACGGAGAGGCTGCTCCAGCCGAAGGATCACATCTTGCCGGTGTAGTAATAGCCGACGAACTTGAGTAGTCGAAGCTGGCGGCGAATACGGCTCGGCTGGCTGAGCAGGCGGTAGAGCCACTCCAGGCCCAGATTCTGCCACACCTTGGGCGCGCGCTTCACATGGCCGGTAAACACGTCATAGGTGCCGCCAACCCCCATATACAACGCCTGTGGATGCACCTTGCGGCAATCCCGCATCAGGATTTCCTGCTTGGGCGATCCCATTGCCACGGTCACGATAGCCGCGCCGCTTGCTCTAATGCGTGCAAACAAGGCATCCCGCTGTTCCGGCTTGAAGTAGCCATCCTGACTGCCTACCAGATTCACATTCCACTGGCTGCGCAGCTTCTGCTCGGTCTCTGCCAGCACAGAAGGCTTGCCGCCAACCAGAAACACCGGCGTGCCTTCCTGCCCGGCGCGCTGCATCATGGCTTCCCACAGATCGGCCCCGGCCACGCGCGACACCTCAGCGCCAGGATACTTGCGGCGGATGGAGCGCACCATGCTGATGCCATCGGCATATTTGTACTCAGCCTCATCCAGCAGGGCATGCAGCGCCGGATCGGTTTCCGCATTGAGGATTTTCTCGGCGTTCATCGCCACCAGGGTGCCTTGCTTGACCCTGCCACCATCGAACAGAAAATCCATACACTGCGCCATGTTGCGAAAGCCCCACAGGCTGAAACCGCGCAGCTCATACTTGGGAACCGAAATGTTTGCTTCCATTGTCACTATTACCTTGGCACAAGAGAGTTGGCCACGGGAGCCAACGCGCGCTTGCGCATAATTCGAGTCTTGATAAGCCCGGCAGCATCAAACAGCCAGTACAGTAATTTTGCCAATACCAGGCAGGCACCAAAAATGATGCAGAAGAACACCACGCGTGAGACAAAGGAATCTACCCCCTCACGCGCCAGCACGATGATATTAAACACCGCGCCAAAACAGAACCCTTGCAAAATCGCCGCCTTAAAGCGGTTCTGCTCGCTTTTGCCCAGTTCATACAGCCAGTCGAACCACTTGATGATCAGGCCCACCACAATGGCGCCCAGCGGGATAAACAGCACCCCCCCCATCACCACCAGCGAACCAATCAGCGTCGGGGAAATCGCCAGCCCGGAATGGTTGTCCAGCACTTCCCAGGTAAAGTAGTTGGCGGTATTCAGCACCAGATCAGGCCGTCCCGGCCACAACCAGGCAGGGATAAAGACATAGAAATCACGCACGATCGGGGCCAGCCCCTGGAAATCGATCTTGTCGTAATTTTGCAGCAGCAGCCCCAGGTTCTCCCACGGCGAGAAGGTATCACGCGTCAGATACAGGAAAGTGTAGAACGCTTCCGGGCCGCTGACATCCAGGCTATAGCGTTTTAACGCCAGCCAGAACATGCCGACAATGCCAAACACCCCGGCGGCTACCAGCATCCACAGCGAGATCCAGCCGCGCACAATGCCAATAAACAGGAATAGAGCGAACGCGATGATGATGTTGGCACGGGTACCGCCCACGATCACGTAGGTCAGAATGCCAAACGCCACCGTGGCCGCCAGGAAGAAGAACCAGGCGCGCAGATCCTGCTTCAGGAAATAGACCACCAGCATCGCCGGGATGAAGAAGTAGAAGAAGCGCTTGAGCGCCACCCCTGACACATCGCTGGAGAAGATTTGGCTGTAGGAGTTGAGCTTGAACAGCAGGAAGCCGTTCTGCATAAAGAAGATGCCCACGGTGCCGATCGCCACCAGCGCCAGCAATATCCAGGTGATATGCGTCTCAACCCGGTTCATGGTGAACACCGGCTTATGCGGCTGACCAGTGCGTTTACGCAACCGCGTCTTGTAGCTGACGTAGTAAATGGCGTAGAAGGCGGTGGCGGAGAGAATGGCGTACAGCAGGAACTCTACCGGCACCACGGCCACGTCAAACTGGAACACCAGTAAGCAGGTCAGCGGGAAGCCAAAGTAAAACGTCAGCAGATAGAGCAAGGAAAAGAAGACGTTAAAGTTGAAGCGGACGCGCCGAAACTCCTGATAGGTCAGGGTGAGCACAAACAGCGCCCCGATCAGATAGACGACAAACAGCCCGCCAAACTGTGCCAGCGTCATGGGTTTTCCCCCGCCGCCAGCGCCAATGCCTGCTGCCAGCCATCCACGTAGTTCGGATTGAAAAAGGCAATGGATCGCTTATCCAGCGTTGCCAGCTGGCGCTGTGATTCGCGCACCACGGCTTCATCCAGAGAATCGCCATAGAACAGCACCGGCAGATGCTGCTCGGCCAGGTCCTGCCAGAACGGGTTCTTGCGGCTCAGGACAAAAGGCACGCCAAACTGGATCAACAGGCACAGCGTACCGATCCCCTGCTGACGGTCGAAAATAAAGTAGCCGAGATCGCATTCACGCAGGATATTGAGATAATCGTCAAACGCCACCTGCTGGGTCAGCAGTTGCAGGTTCTGCTCGGAGAACAGCTTCAGGCCCGCCGCACGCACCTGGGCAATATAGGCATCGTTATTGGCCGGATAGCCCATCGGCAAAATCACCCGCACCTTGTCACCAAATTGCTGATGGATAGCCTGTAACGCCTCGATATGGCGGTTGGTGGTATCACCGGAGTTGCCCACCAGGATGGTCATCGGCCCGGCCAGGTTCTTTTCGACTTCGATGCCTGTCAACGCTGGGTCCATCCGCGTCGGGAAATACAGCAGCGAGGCCGGAACGCGCGCGTGCCGCTGCTGGTAGTGGATCAGGTCGCCTCGGGTAGCAAACACGTGGCCCACCCGCCCTTGGGCAATGCGGCGCAGCACGTAGAACAGGCGGTATTTCCAACTGGTGGCGTTTTCATACAGATCGGCCCCCCAGATATGCCAGCTCACCTGGCGCGGCTTGATTTTACCGCTCAGCAAGGCCAGCCACAGCGTCGCGTTAAACTGGCCATGCAGGAACAGGCGGTTGTCACGGTTGGCCTTGGCACGGGCAATCACTGCCTCTGCCAGGCTCTTTTTGCCGGGGAAAGCCTCGATGGTCAGTTTGGGAAAGTGGCCCAACGCGGCCACGTCTTTGGCTGCCACCATGAAGTGACACACTTGTTCTGCGGGCAAGCGTTCGGCCAGCACGTCATTAAAGAAGCGCAACACCGTCTGATTATGATGCGGGATATCAGATCCCAGTACGTGGATTAGTATGGTCATACTCGTCTACGATAAAGAATAAATACGCAGCTACAGAGCGCAAAATACACGATGTAGGTTGCCATATAGGCCTGTGCTGCCCCTAATGCGCCGTGCAGTGGGATCAGCCAGTGCGAGAACAGCGTCAGCAAGGCAAACTGGCTGACCTCTGTCAGAATGTAAAAACGTAGCGACGCCTTGGCGATCACCAGGTAACCAAAGACGTAGGCCCCGACTTTCAGCACGTCCCCCACCAGTTGCCAGGCAAACAGATCGCGCATGGCAACGAATTTCTCTGAGAACAGCAGCCAGATGGCGAAGTCACGCAGCAGCCAGACGGTAAAGCTGGCAGCGGCGACCGCAGGCAGCACAAACTTCAGCGAGCGCACGATCTCCCGCGAAATAGCGCTTTTCTCTTGCAGGCGCGACAACGTTGGCAGCAGGTAAACGGTGAAAGAAGCGGTAATAAACTGCAGGTAGGCATCGGAGATACTGCTCACCCCTTGCCAGATCCCCACTTCGTCCCAGCCGTAATGTTCCGCCAACAGGTTACGCATCATTACATAGGCGACCGGCAAGGTCACGGAGGTGATGAGCGCCATCAGGGTAAACTTACCGAGATGGCTGGCCAGCGCCTTATCCCAGGCCAGCGCCAGATAGCGCAGCGGCAGCGCCTTGCGCCGCCACAGCATGAAACCGGCAGGCAACACCACCAGGGCAGGAACCAGAGCCAGCCCGGCCAACGCGCCTTCATAGCCGCCCAGCTTAAAGCATAGCGTAAAGGCAACCACACCGATCAGGCTGCCAGCGATCACCGCCAGCGCGTTACCCATCGCATCGCGATAACCTTTGAGGATCGCCAGGAACAGGTTGGCGTAGGCAATCCCCATCTGGATAAACGCCACCGCCCGCACCACGTTCACATAGTCACCATGGCCAAACAGCCCACGGCTGATCGGCTCGGCAGCAAACAGGAACACCAGCGCCAGCAGGGTTGAGAAACCCAGCACAATGCTGGATGCGGTACCCACCGCCATCCGCAACCGCTGCGGATCCTGATGGTATTCCGCCACATACTTGGTGATACCGTTAAAAATCCCGGCACCCGACAGCACGCCCAGCACGGTGATCAACTGGCGGAAGTTACCCGCCTGCCCAACACCGCTGGGGCCGAAGGCCACCGCCAACATTTTTACCACCAGCAACCCCACGCCGATCTTGATCAGCGTGGAGCCTGCGGTCCAAATCGATGCTTTTGCCAGCGACATATCAGGCGAGGAAGCTCAGGATGGTATTGATCACCGTACGTTGATTGACGTCTGACATGTTAAAGAACAGCGGCAGACGCACCAGGCGCTCGCTCTCTTTGGTGGTGAAGCGGTCCTCGCCGGAGAAACGGCCAAACTTCTCACCCGCCGGGCAGGCGTGCAGTGGGATGTAATGGAACACCGACATGATTTCGGCTTCTTTCAGGTAGTCGATAAACGCGGTGCGATCCTGCACGTCTTTCAGCTTGATGTAGAACATATGGGCGTTATGCACGCAGTTGGCCGGAATGACCGGCAAGGCGATACGCCCCGCAGCCGCCAACGGTTTCAATGCATCGTAATAGTTCTGCCACAGCTTCAGGCGGCGCTGGTTGATCGTCTCGGCGGCTTCCAACTGCGCCCACAGATAAGCGGCTTGCAGATCTGACATCAGATAGCTGGAACCAATATCGCGCCAGGTATATTTGTCCACCTGACCACGGAAGAACTGGCTGCGGTTGGTGCCTTTTTCACGGATCACTTCGGCACGATCGATCAGGGCCGGGTCGTTAATCAGCGTCGCGCCACCTTCACCGCCAGCGGTGTAGTTTTTAGTCTCATGGAAGCTGAAGCAGCCGATATGACCGATGGTCCCCAAGGCTTTGCCTTTATAGGTCGACATCACGCCCTGCGCAGCATCTTCTACCACCATCAGGTTGTACTTCTTCGCCAACGCCATGATGGTGTCCATTTCGCAGGCCACGCCAGCGTAATGCACCGGCACGATGGCACGGGTTTTATCGGTGATCGCCGCTTCAATCTTGGTTTCATCGATGTTCATGGTGTCTGGACGCAGATCGACAAACACCATCACCGCCCCGCGCAGCACAAAGGCGTTAGCGGTGGATACGAAGGTGTAGCTCGGCATGATCACTTCATCACCCGGCTGGATATCCAGCAGGATGGCGGCCATTTCCAGTGACGCGGTGCAAGACGGCGTCAGCAGCACTTTCGGGCAGCCGAAATGCTGTTCCATCCACTGCTGGCAGCGACGGGTAAAACCACCGTCACCACAGAGTTTGCCGCTGCTCATCGCGGCCTGCATATAATCGAGTTCCGTGCCAACAACCGGTGGAGCGTTAAATGGGATCATGTAAACCTCTATAGAACCAATACGCGGTGCTTTCTAGGGTGGCACCGTGCCGTTGATAGAGCCGTAACGCGGCAATATTACTTATCTGAGTCGCGATCCGCAGGCGCTGCAGCCGTTGCTGCTGGCACCAGGCGATCGCGGCAGTCATCAGCCGAGAACCGGTCCCTTTACCTTGTACACCTGGGAATGCCGCCAGCAGGCCGATACGCGCCTCTTGCTGGCCGATATCACGCAGGCTGACAAACCCTTCTGGCTCCCCATCGCTGCCCAGCACAAGCAGGCACTGATGGTCAAACGTCCCCAGCACCGCTTTTTCAATCCAGGTGGCGTAAAAACGCCCGCTGTCCTGCGGCTGATACCAAGGCGCGCGAAAACGGCTGGCGGCAAAAACCTTGGCCGCCACCGAACGCAACAGTGGAATATCTTCAGGCTGGGCGATGCGGATAGCCGGTAAATTCAATGCACAATCTGTGCCAATTGCCAGGGCAAAGTCCACTTCGCCCTCTACCAGCCGAAACCCTACGCCAGCCAAACCATCGGCCAAGTCCAGGCGCTGAGCCGGGATCTTGGCCTGAACCAGCGCAAACGCATCCAGTTCAGTTGCCGTCAGCGCGGGAGCCGCATCGTCAAAATGCAGTTTGGCGCTAGAGAGTTGGAAATACTCGCTTTCCCAACCCAAAGGCTCAATATTGGCGTGGACGGACATGCAGTAAATCCAGTAAGTATTTGCCATAGCCGGTTTTGGCTAACGCCTGCGCCGAGCGTCTTACGCCATCATCATCCAGCCAGCCGTTACGCCAGGCGATCTCTTCCAGACAGGCAATCTTGAACCCTTGGCGTTTCTCTACCGTCTGCACAAAGGTACTGGCTTCGATCAGGCTGTCGTGGGTGCCAGTATCGAGCCAGGCAAAACCACGCCCCAGCAGCTCGACGCTCAATTCGCCACGTTCCAGATACATCTGGTTGATGCTGGTGATCTCCAGCTCGCCACGTTCGGAAGGCTTCACCTGCTTGGCGAAATCCACCACCTGGTTGTCATAGAAATAAAGGCCGGTGACTGCCCAATTGGACTTTGGCTTCAGCGGCTTTTCTTCAATCGACAGCGCGCGGAAGTTATCGTCGAACTCCACTACGCCAAAGCGCTCTGGGTCCATGACCTGGTAACCAAATACCGTGGCACCTTTCAGACCCTGAACCACGCTTTTCAGTTTCGGGCTGAAGCCCTGGCCGAAGTAGATATTGTCGCCCAGCACCAGGCAGCACGGCTCACCGCCGATAAACTCTTCGCCAATCAGGAAGGCCTGCGCCAACCCGTCCGGGCTCGGTTGTTCGGCGTAGCTGAGGTTGATGCCAAACTCTTCACCGTTGCCCAGCAAACGGCGAAACGAGGGCAGATCTTCTGGCGTAGAGATAATCAGAATATCGCGGATCCCGGCCAGCATCAGCACCGAGAGCGGATAGTAAATCATCGGTTTATCGTAAATAGGCAGCAACTGCTTGGAGACGCCGCGGGTGATCGGGTGTAAACGCGTCCCCGAACCGCCGGCTAGAATAATACCTTTCATCGTCACTCCTGACTCACCTTCGTTACGCGAAAGTTCTTTTTGCCATACGTTAAGTAAACATACCCAATAGATTTCGAGTCACAACCAACAACGCTGTGGCCTGAAAGATGAAGGGTATTACTGGCTTAAGCCCAAACGTTCCCCGGCATAAGACCCGTCTTGCACTCGGCGCCACCAGGTTTCATTGTTCAGATACCAGGAAACCGTCTTGCGGATGCCGCTTTCAAAAGTTTCCTGTGGGCGCCAACCCAGTTCACGTTCAATTTTGCCCGCGTCGATGGCATAGCGCATATCGTGACCAGGGCGATCTTTAACGTAGGTGATCAGATCGCGATATTTCGCCACGCCCTGCGGTTTGTTCGGTGCCAGCTCTTCCAGCAGATCGCAGATGGTCTGTACCACTTCGATATTTTTGCGTTCGTTGTGGCCGCCGATGTTATAGGTTTCCCCAATCACACCTTCTGTCACCACCTGATATAACGCCCGCGCATGGTCTTCCACAAACAGCCAGTCACGCACCTGCGCCCCGTCGCCGTAGACCGGCAGCGGTTTGCCGGAGATGGCATTAAGGATCACCAGCGGCACCAGCTTCTCTGGGAAGTGGTAAGGGCCGTAGTTGTTGGAGCAGTTAGTCACGACGGTGGGGAAACCGTAGGTACGCAGCCAGGCGCGCACCAAGTGGTCGCTCGAGGCCTTGGAGGCAGAATACGGGCTGCTTGGCGCGTAAGGCGTAGTTTCGGTAAACAGATCGTCGGTGCCGTGCAGGTCGCCGTACACCTCATCGGTAGAGATATGATGGAAGCGGAAAGCCTGCTTTTTCTCTGCCGCCAGCGCCTGCCAATAATGACGGGCAGCCTCCAGCATGGTGTAAGTGCCCACTATGTTGGTTTCGATAAAGGCAGCCGGGCCGTCGATCGAGCGGTCAACGTGGCTTTCTGCCGCCAGGTGCATCACGAAATCCGGCTGGTGCTGCGCAAATACGCGGTCCAGTGCGGCACGGTCGCAGATATCTACCTGCTCGAAAGCATAGCGCTCGTTGTCCGCCACACCCGCCAGCGACTCCAGGTTACCGGCATAGGTGAGCTTATCAACCACCACCACGCTGTCGCGGGTCCCCTCGATGATATGTCTTACTACGGCAGAGCCGATAAATCCTGCCCCGCCGGTGACCAAAATACGTTTCAACGCCAAACTCCTTTGGTGTCCACGATCCAGGACTGCTTAATCTCTTCCGGCCTGATGGCCTTGAATTCTTTATGATCGACCAGCATCACGATCACATCCGCCTGCTGTAAGGCCTCAGGCAGTTTTTTCAGCGTAACGTGGCCCGCCAGTGACTTCGGCAGTTGCTCAACGTTAGGCTCGACCGCCAGGGTTTCACCCACGTGCCAATCGGCAATCAGGTGAGCCACTTCAACCGCCGGGCTTTCACGCAGGTCGTCGATATTGGGTTTGAACGCCAAACCGAAGCAGGCAATTTTCACTTCAGAAGCGCGCTTGTTGGTGGCCGCCAGGCAATCTGCCACGGCTGCCTTGACTTGATCGACCACCCAGAGCGGTTTGCCGTCGTTAACCAGGCGTGCAGTATGGATCAGACGAGCCTGTTGCGGGTTCTGCGCCACGATGAACCAAGGATCAACGGCGATACAGTGCCCGCCCACGCCTGGGCCAGGCTGCAGAATGTTGACGCGCGGGTGGCGGTTGGCCAGGCGTATCAGTTCCCATACGTTAATGCCTTGTTCGGCACAGATCAGCGAAAGCTCGTTGGCAAACGCGATGTTAACGTCGCGGAAGCTGTTTTCCGTCAGTTTGCACATCTCGGCGGTGCGCGAGTTGGTGATCACACACTCACCTTCGAGGAAAATCTTGTACAGCGCGCTGGCGCGCTCGGAGCATTTTGGCGTCATCCCGCCAATCACGCGGTCATTCTGGATCAGCTCAACCATTACCTGCCCAGGCAGCACGCGCTCAGGGCAGTAGGCAATGTTCACGTCGGCCTGCTCACCGGCATCCTGCGGGAAACTCAGATCGCTACGCGCCTCTGCCAGCCACAGTGCCATCTGCTCAGTAGCGCCCACCGGTGAAGTAGACTCCAGGATCACCAGGTCGCCTTTTTTCAGTACCGGTGCCAATGACTTGGCAGCGGCTTCAACATAGGCCAGATCGGGTTCGTGATCCCCTTTGAACGGCGTTGGTACGGCGATCAGGAACGCATCGGCCGCCAGCGGTTTAGTTACCGCCTGCAGATAACCGCCTTCTACCGCTTCTTTTACCACGCGATCCAAATCAGGTTCGACGATGTGGATGGCACCGCGGTTAATGGTATCTACCGCGTGCTGGTTAACATCTACGCCCACCACTTTTTTCTTGCGGGAAGCAAACGCCGCCGCCGTTGGCAAACCGATATAGCCCAGGCCAATAACTGAAATAGTGTTAAAACTCATAGTGTCACCTGATGATTCTTTAAAGCTTCTAGGATACGTTGGCAGGCATGCCCGTCACCGTACGGGTTATGCGCCCGGCTCATGGCGTGGTATTCGCCTTCGTCTGTCAATAACCGGGTTACCGCATCAACAATTTTAGCTACGTCCGTTCCCACCAGCTGTACCGTGCCGGCATCTACCGCTTCTGGCCGCTCGGTGGTATCACGCATCACCAACACCGGTTTACCCAGCGATGGCGCCTCTTCCTGAATGCCGCCCGAGTCGGTCAGGATCAGATAAGATCGCGTCATCAGATAGACAAACGGCAGGTAATCCTGCGGATCGATCAGAATGATGTTATCGATCCCCTTCAAAATACGGTTAACCGGCTCGCTGACGTTCGGATTGAGGTGCACTGGATACACCACCTGCACATCAGGATGCTGACGGGCAATCTCGGCCAAGGCGCTACAGATGCGCTCGAACCCACCGCCGAAGCTTTCGCGGCGGTGCCCAGTCACCAGGATCAGCTTTTTGTTGGCATCCAGGAAAGGATAACGCTGGTCAAGGCTGCTGCGCAGCTCTGGGTTGTGCATGATGCGGTCGCGCACCCACAGCAACGCATCGATCACGGTGTTACCCGTGACGAAAATATGGTCGTCCCGCAGCGATTCACGTAACAGGTTCTGACGTGAATTTTCGGTTGGCGAGAAATGATACATCGCCAAATGCCCCGTCAATTTGCGGTTGGCCTCTTCAGGCCACGGAGAATAGAGATTACCGGTACGCAGACCCGCTTCCACATGCCCCACCGGGATACGCTGATAAAACGCCGCCAGGCTGGTCGCCATGGTGGTCGTCGTGTCACCGTGAACCAACACCACGTCCGGCTTGAAGTCCTCCAGTACGCCTTTGATCCCTTCCAGAATGCGGCAGGTGATTTCACTCAGCCCCTGGCCCGGTTTCATAATATTCAGGTCGTAATCCGGTACGATTTCAAACAAACGCAGTACCTGATCCAGCATCTCGCGATGCTGTGCCGTAACGCAGACTCTTGACTCAAAGGCATCATCCTGAGCCAGAGCATGTACCAGAGGTGCCATTTTGATGGCTTCCGGTCTGGTGCCAAAAACAGTCAACACTTTCACAGCGAATCTCTTTTGGTCGGTGAAGTGCAGGCGAACCTGCAAAGTTGGGCACTCAGTGCCCAACAGCGAAATTATTATATTATTGATTAACTACGCGGCCGGCGTACCAAGGCAACGCCCGCACCAATCAGGCCACCGATTGCGCCCCACATAATCAGCCAGAATACCCGGCGTGGGCTATCACGTTTCACCGGCTCTTCCGGCGTACGTAAATAGCGGTAGGTCTGGAATTTGGCATCCAACGTCGGGCCGACGTTCAAAGTTGCCAGCATGGCCCGATTCTGATCGTAACTCACATCGTAAGCCGGGCCAGAAGCCTGTAAACCTTCCAGGCGCGCCTGCAGCATGGGTTTGCCCAACAGGAACAGATCGGAGTCTGGCAGCTGTTCGGCTGGCGTATCGGTCTGCGTACGGCTAATCCCTTGCTGCTCGGCGATTTTCAGCGCCTGCTGCACGGTCTTGAGCTCACGCTGATACACCGCATCGGCTACCGCTTCCTGGCGTTTGACCTGTGCACTCATCGAGGTGGTACGCGCCGCCCAGGCTCCCTGGATCTCTTCATTCAGATGCTGCGCCGCACGGTGGCTGGCAAAGGCAACATACTGACGCAGCAGATGGTTGGAGTCTGGCGCAGTTTCGGCGGTCAGTTTCACGCTGTCATTCAGCACTTTTTTGTCGTCGCGCGGCGTGAACTGGATATTGTTAATCAGGTCATCAAGCAACGCCGCATCGGCACGGGCATCCCCTTCCTGGCGCTGTTTGTAGTAATCGCTTTGCAGCCAGAAATCACGACGCGTGTCATAGGCGGCGAGCTGCATGATAAATTCATTATAGGCTTCATCGGCGATGCCTGGCTGATCGCTGGCAACCGCAGGCAGCGTGCGCTGATCCAGGTTACGCAGGAACTGCTGCTGAGAGTAATATCCCCCCAGCGCATTCACCGTTGGCTTATCGGTGATCGCCGTGGCGCTCCACTCCTGTTTCACCAGGTAGGAAACGATCAGCGCGACAGCAGCAAACAACACCGCGAAACCGATAATCCATTTTTTGCCGCGCCACAGGGTGCAGCATAGACCGCGGATATCGAGTTCGTTATCGACCACCGGGGTATTCTTGTCAGACGTTGTTTCAGGATTCATCACTGCCCTAAAGCCTCAGGTTAAGGTACTTGCTTATTGTTCGTTGCATTTCGCAGGCGGCGCTTGAGACGTTTGATATAGCGCGCGACCCGCCATGCACGTTTAATGCAATAGCCATAGAAGAAGAATGCAAGCAAGAATAATGCCAACATAAACCATTCAGGTATGAAAGTCAGGCGTTCGCCTATCACGCCAATCGCCGCCAACAGCGCTGCGGCCAAGGTGATGAGCACAAAAGCCTGACGAGGCGTAAAGCCCGCGCGCATAATCAAATGGTGGATGTGTTGACGGTCTGGCGAGAACGGGCTCATGCCCTTACGCAGACGGCGGTACATGATGGCAATCATATCCATCAGCGGGATGGCGATAATCCACAGCGCGGTGACCGGCTTGATCGGATGATTTGGCCCTTGCGAGCTTTGCACCAGCAGCCAGATGGCGGTAAAACCGATCAGCGTACTGCCGGCGTCGCCCATAAAAACTTTATAGCGACGGCCAAGGATGCCGAGGTTGAGCAGAATATAGGGAACGATGGCCGCCAGCATGGCGAAGCACCAGAAGGCAAGGTCGCTATGGCCACCTTGATACAACAGGATCCCCATCGCGCCGAACGAGACGCAAGAGAGACCGCCGAGCAGGCCGTCGATACCGTCGACCATGTTAAAGGCGTTAATCGCCGCCCAAACGGCAAACAGCGTCACCAAATAGCCAAACGGCCCCAACTGCATTTCCCAGCCACCAAACACATAGCCGAGGCTGCGCAGATAAAGACCGGCAAACACCATCATGGCAATGCCGACCAGCGCCTGAATGGTGGCGCGGATCTTGACGCTAATATCGAAGCGATCGTCCAGCGCCCCGACAAATACCAGGACACCCGCGCAGGTGAGATAGAGTTTGCTGTGCACAATCGTCTGGTCGGTGATCAGGAAGGCAAAGCAGATGCCAGCGTAAACAGAAATCCCACCCACCAGCGGGATCAGCCCCTGATGACGTTTGCGATAATTAGGCTTATCAACCAAACCAATAGGTTTTGCTGCCTTGCGAGCAACAAATATAAAAGCCAGAGAAAATAGAAAAACAAAAAGAATTTCAGTACTCATGGTGAGTAAGTTCACGGTTAACAAATCTCTGAAGAAGATGAGGCAGCTTAACATGGGTAAAAAACCGCGCCACATGACCAAGCGACCTTTCAGTCATTTCCTATGACATAGACACTTATCAATGCCCAAAACGTGTCTTGCTTCAACGCATTAACGCAAAAAACAGGCGTAAATAAGATAAGTTCTCAATAAGTCACAAAAATAACTTACTTTCCTTTACTGTTACTTATCGTATCCGCCAAAAGCAAAAAACGCCACGACTAGGCGTGGCGTTCCTCGAATATTTTACTTCTTTATGAGCGTTTCATCATGTCGAAGAATTCGTCGTTGGTTTTGGTCATCGCCAACTTGTTAATGAGGAACTCCATCGCATCGATCTCGCCCATTGGGTGAATGATCTTGCGCAGGATCCACATCTTCTGCAGTTCTTCAGAGGTGGTGAGCAACTCTTCTTTACGCGTACCGGAACGGTTGTAATCGATAGCTGGGAACACGCGCTTCTCGGCGATTTTACGCGCCAGATGCAGTTCCATGTTACCCGTACCTTTAAACTCTTCGTAGATCACTTCGTCCATCTTCGAACCGGTATCGACCAGTGCGGTAGCGATGATGGTCAGGCTGCCGCCTTCCTCAACGTTACGAGCCGCACCGAAGAAGCGCTTCGGACGATGCAGGGCGTTGGCATCCACACCACCGGTCAGCACTTTGCCTGAGGCAGGTACTACGGTGTTGTAGGCACGCGCCAGACGGGTGATGGAGTCCAGCAGGATGATCACGTCTTTTTTGTGTTCGACCAGGCGCTTGGCCTTCTCGATCACCATTTCAGCAACCTGTACGTGGCGGGATGCGGGTTCGTCAAAGGTAGAAGCGATGACTTCGCCTTTTACCAGACGTTGCATCTCGGTCACTTCTTCCGGACGTTCGTCGATCAACAGCACCATCAGCACGCAGTCTGGATGGTTGTATGCGATGCTCTGCGCAATGTTTTGCAGCAGCATGGTTTTACCGGCTTTCGGCGGTGCCACAATCAGGCCACGCTGGCCACGACCGATTGGCGCTGCCAGATCCAGTACGCGAGCCGTCAGATCTTCGGTAGAGCCGTTGCCGCGCTCCATACGCAAACGTGAGTTGGCGTGCAGCGGCGTCAGGTTTTCGAACAGGATCTTGTTACGGGCGTTTTCCGGTTTGTCGTAGTTAACTTCGTTAACTTTCAACAGGGCAAAATAGCGCTCGCCTTCTTTTGGCGGACGAATCTTACCGGAAATGGTGTCACCTGTGCGGAGGTTGAAGCGGCGGATTTGGCTGGGAGAAACGTAGATATCGTCGGGGCCTGCGAGGTAGGAACTGTCTCCGGAACGGAGGAAACCAAATCCATCCTGCAATATCTCCAGCACGCCATCACCGAAGATATCTTCTCCGCTTTTCGCATGTTGCTTGAGTATAGAGAAGATAATGTCCTGTTTGCGCAGGCGGGCCAGGTTTTCCAGCCCCATATTTTCGCCGAGAGTAATCAGCTCAGAAACCGGCGTATTCTTTAATTCGGTAAGATTCATAGTGGGGGTTCTTAAACTCGGGGTGTGTCTCGAACTAGTATCGTGAATGGTATGGCAGCGTGTTATACCCATAACCTTTCAAGCTACAACGTGAAATTCATAGGGTATGCGTGCCTGTTACTGGACGTTCGATCGCCGGGCTGCTGGGCCGCCGCAGTAAGAAATGGCTTAGCTGGGGCGCACACGCTGACGGTTTAAGATCGAAGGTGCCTTAAAACTGATTTTTTTGTAAAACCGCTTGATCGTCAAAACACGGGCTCGGTTCACAGTAAAATGCTAGTGCCGATGGTTCAACGTAGAGTAATGCTTAGATTCAGACTCTTTAGATTTAATACTTATGGCAAGTTCAGAATGCAGTATGGTTAAACTTAACACGCTTCTTGGCAGGCGTCTAGCGGTGAATGAAAATCCCCCTCCAGACGCCCGTCACGGGGCTTCCCGCCCTAATTACAGATTCGCGTCCAGGAACTCTTTGAGCTGGCCCTTGGACAGCGCGCCGACCTTGGTCGCTGCCACTTCACCGTTCTTGAACAACAACAGCGTCGGGATACCGCGGATGCCGTATTTAGGCGCGGTAGCCGGGTTTTGATCGATGTTCAGTTTGGTAATGGTCAACTTGCCGGCGAACTCTTCGGCAATCTCGTCGAGGATCGGAGCAATCATCTTGCACGGACCACACCATTCAGCCCAGAAATCGACCAGGATTGGCCCTTCGGCTTTCAGCACATCGGAATCGAAGCTGTCGTCAGTCAGGTGAATAATTTTATCGCTCATGTTCTACTCCACAGGATTAGGTCTACCTTGTTGGTGTAGCATCAAACCAACTCAGGTGATTTTATTTCACCGCTTTTATTTCAACGGATATGCTTTCGTAAAGCAATAGTTAGCTGATATTCTACCACACTATGAGCAAAACACACTTGACCGAACAGAAGTTTTCCGACTTCGCCCTGCACCCGTTAGTCCTTGAAGCCCTTGAGAAAAAAGGGTTTCACAACTGCACGCCCATCCAGGCGTTAGCATTGCCGCTCACCCTCAGTGGGCGCGACGTTGCAGGTCAGGCGCAAACCGGTACCGGAAAGACGCTGGCATTTTTAGCGTCTACTTTTCACTATTTGCTGTCCCACCCGGCGAAAGAAGGTCGCCAGACCAACCAGCCGCGCGCCTTGATCATGGCGCCTACGCGTGAACTGGCAGTGCAGATCCATTCCGATGCAGAAGCTCTGTCGCAGTCTACCGGGTTGAAACTTGGCCTGGCCTACGGCGGCGATGGCTATGACAAACAGCTGAAAGTGCTGGAAAGCGGCGTAGATATTCTGGTGGGGACCACCGGCCGTTTAATCGACTACGCCAAACAAAATTATATCGATCTGGGTGCGATCCAGGTTGTGGTGCTTGATGAAGCCGACCGCATGTACGACCTGGGCTTTATCAAAGATATCCGCTGGCTGTTCCGCCGCATGCCTGCGGTCGATCAACGCCTGAACATGCTGTTCTCTGCCACCCTGTCCTATCGCGTACGCGAGCTGGCCTTTGAGCAGATGAACAATGCCGAATATGTGGAAGTTGAACCGGAACAGAAAACCGGCCACCGCATTCAGGAAGAGCTGTTCTACCCTTCCAACGAAGAAAAAATGCGCCTGCTGCAAACGCTGATCGAGGAAGAGTGGCCGGATCGCTGCATCATCTTCGCCAACACCAAGCACCGCTGTGAGGACATCTGGGGCCATCTGGCTGCCGACGGTCACCGCGTAGGCTTGCTGACCGGCGACGTGGCGCAGAAAAAACGCCTGCGTATTCTGGACGACTTCACCAAGGGTAACCTGGATATCCTGGTCGCCACCGATGTCGCCGCACGCGGCCTGCATATCCCGTTGGTGACTCACGTCTTCAACTACGATCTGCCGGACGACTGCGAAGACTACGTGCACCGCATTGGCCGTACTGGCCGCGCGGGCGAAAGCGGTCACTCCATCAGCCTGGCCTGTGAAGAGTACGCGCTTAACCTGCCAGCTATCGAAACCTATACGGGCCACAGCATTCCTGTGAGCAAGTACAACAGCGATGCGCTGCTGAGCGATCTGCCTGCACCGAAGCGCCTGGTGCGCCCACGTGGCAACAACGGCCCACGCCGTAACTCTTCCGCGCCACGTCGTGGTGGTGCGCCACGTAACAACCGTAAACGTTCGGGCTAATAGACGACTATGCCAGGTTCCAGCACCCTCTATGCCGCCATCGATCTGGGTTCCAACAGTTTCCATATGTTGGTGGTACGTGAGGTGGCTGGCAGTATCCAGACGCTGGCTCGCATCAAGCGCAAAGTGCGCCTGGCGGCCGGGCTGGATCAGCACAATCACCTGTCACAGGAAGCCATGCAGCGCGGCTGGCAATGCCTGCGGCTGTTCTCGGAACGCCTGCAGGATATCCCACGCGATCAAATTCGGGTCGTCGCCACCGCAACGCTGCGCCTGGCCAACAACGCGGCCGAATTCCTGCAAACCGCCGAAACTATCCTTGGCTGCCCCGTTCAGGTCATCAGCGGTGAAGAAGAAGCCCGCCTGATTTACCACGGCGTTGCCCACACCACAGGCGGCCCGGATCGGCGTCTGGTGGTCGATATCGGGGGTGGCAGCACGGAGTTGGTCGTAGGTACAGGGGCGCAGGCCGCGCAGCTGTATAGCCTTTCGATGGGCTGTGTCACCTGGCTCGAACGCTTCTTCAGCGATCGCAATCTGGAGCGGGATAACTTCGAAGCCGCCGAACAGGCAGCGCGTGAAATGGTGCGGCCAATCGCCCCACAACTTCGTCAACATGGCTGGCAGATTTGCGTCGGCGCCTCCGGTACCGTGCAAGCGCTACAGGAAATCATGGTGGCGCAGGGGATGGATGAACGTATTACCCTGCCCAAGCTGCGGCAGTTGAAACAACGCGCCATTCAGTGTGGCAAACTGGAAGAGTTGGAAATCGAAGGGCTGACGTTGGAACGTGCCTTGGTGTTCCCAAGCGGCCTGTCGATACTGCTGGCCATTTTCCAGGAGTTAGGCATCGAAAGCATGACGCTGGCCGGTGGCGCTCTGCGCGAAGGCCTGGTGTATGGCATGCTGCATCTGCCGGTCGAGCAGGATATCCGCAGCCGCACGTTACGCAATCTGCAACGCCGTTACCTGCTGGATATCGAGCAGGCCGAACGCGTCAGCCAGTTGGCCGCAAACTTCTGTTTGCAGACCACCAATGAATGGCAATTAGACACGCGATGTCGTGAGCTACTGCATGCGGCCTGCCTGATCCACGAAATCGGCCTGAGCGTCGATTTCAAACAGGCTCCTCAACATGCCGCCTATCTGGTCAGCCATCTTGATTTACCCGGCTTCACCCCGGCACAGAAAAAACTGTTAGCCACCCTGCTGCAAAACCAAAGCAATGCCCTCGATCTGGCGCTGCTGAGCCAACAAAACGCCGTGCCGCCCCGCGTGGCACAGCGCATGTGTCGTCTGTTACGTCTGGCCATCATCTTTGCCAGCCGCCGCCGTGACGATACCCTGCCCGCAGTACGCCTGCGCGCCAACGATGAAGAGTTGCATGTGATTTTGCCGCACGGCTGGTTAGAACGACATCCGCTGCGCGCAGAGGCGTTGGATCAGGAAAGCCACTGGCAGAGCTATGCCCACTGGCCGCTGTTTTTGGAAGAGCAGTCTTAAAAGGGCACATGCAGCGCCCCTATATAGGAAGCCAGTGCAGGCTTTTGTTAGCGGTCTGAGACGCCTTCGCAACTAGTCTCAGCTACCGCCCTTGGCCTTGGCCAACATCGCCTTCACGCTGGCCAAATGGCTCTGGCCTTTCTCCATCCGCTCCTGTGGACTAACCACCTTGCGTTCCGTCTCCCAAGCCAGATCGTCCTGCGGCAGTTCCAACAGGAAACGGCTGGGTTCCGGCCGCACCAGCTCACCGTATTGGCGACGTTCGCGACACAGGGTGAAAATCAGCTCTTTCTGGGCTCGAGTGATCCCAACATAGGCCAAACGCCGTTCTTCATCGACATTATCCTCGTCAATGCTGCTCTGATGCGGCAATAACCCCTCTTCCATCCCCACCAGGAACACATAGGGGAATTCCAATCCCTTGGAAGCATGCAGAGTCATCAGTTGTACCTGATCCAACTCTTCATCACTTTCGCCGCGCTCCATCATGTCACGCAACGTAAAGCGCGTGACCACCTGGGTCAGCGTCATCGGTTCGTCCAGATCGTTGCCTTCCAGCATCTCGGTCATCCAGCCAAACAGCGTGTTGACGTTTTTCATACGCATTTCGGCCGCTTTCGGGCTGGGCGAGGTTTCAAACAACCAGCTTTCATAATCGATGCCGCGGATCAGATCGCGCACCGCTGCCACCGGCTCACGCTCCACCATCTGGATGATCCCTTCCATCCAGTGGGTGAAACGCTGCAAAGACTCCAGCCCCCGGCCGGTCAGATACTGGCCCAGGCCAAGATCGAAGCTGGCGCGGAACAGGCTCTTGTTACGCTGATTGGCCCACTCCCCCAACTTTTGCAGCGTCGCCGGGCCGATTTCCCGCTTCGGCGTATTGACGATACGCAGGAAGGCACTGTCGTCATCCTGGTTGGTCAAAACCCGCAGATAAGCCAGCAAATCCTTGATTTCCGGGCGCGAGAAGAACGACGTGCCGCCAGAAATCTTGTACGGAATGCGGTTCTGCATCAGCATTTTTTCAAACAGCCGCGACTGGTGGTTACCGCGATAGAGGATCGCATAGTCGCCGTAGTTGGTTTTCTTCACAAAGTGATGGGCGATCAGTTCCCCCACCACCCGCTCGGCCTCGTGATCTTCATTGTTGGCCGTGACCACCTTCAACTCTTCGCCGTAACCCAGTTCGGAGAACAGGCGTTTTTCAAAGACGTGCGGGTTGTTGGCAATCAGGATATTGGCGGCCTTCAAAATACGTTCGCTGGAACGGTAGTTCTGCTCCAGCTTGATCACCTGTAACGCCGGGAAATCTTCCTTTAGTAGTACCAGGTTCTGTGGACGTGCTCCACGCCAGGAGTAGATCGACTGATCGTCATCCCCCACCACGGTAAAGCGTGCGCGGTTACCCACTAGCAGTTTCACCAGTTCGTACTGGCTGGTGTTGGTGTCCTGATATTCATCCACCAGCAGGTAGCGGATACGGTTCTGCCAGCGCTCACGCACCTCCTCATTACGCTGTAGCAACAAGGTGGGCAGCAGGATCAGATCGTCAAAATCCAGGACGTTACAGGCCCTCATGTGGTCGTGATACAGCCCGTAGCAGTGGGCGAACAGTTTGTCCCGCTCGGAGCGCGCCAGCCCCATTGCCCGCTGCGGATCCACCAGATCGTTCTTCCAGTTGGAAATGGTCGAGATCAGCTGTGCTACCAGAGTCTTGTCGTTTTCCAGCCACTTCTCAGTCAGTTCTTTCAACAACGCGAGTTGGTCTTGATCGTCAAACAGCGAGAAGTTGGACTTCATCCCCAACGCGGCATATTCGCGTTTGATCACTTCCAGCCCCAGCGTATGGAAGGTGGAGATCATCAGGCCACGTGACTCTTTGCGCCCCATGGTTTGCGCCACACGCTCTTTCATCTCACGCGCCGCTTTGTTGGTGAAGGTTACGGCGGCAATATGCCGGGCCTGATAGCCACATTGGTGGATCAGGTGAGCAATTTTATTGGTGATCACACGCGTTTTGCCGGAACCGGCACCGGCCAGCACCAGGCAAGGCCCGGTAACGAATTCGACGGCTTGTTGTTGGCTGGGGTTTAATCGCATGGCGCTTTATTGCTCAATATTGGTGTGCGGGGGAGAAGGATTGTAGCAGAAAGCGCCGCTCAGATTTAACAGGTATAATGGCGGCAAATTCTACACGACTAATTGGAAATCAAGATGGCAAAGACCGCTAGTGCCCTGCACATTCTGGTGGATAACGAAACACTGGCCAACGAGCTGTTGGCCAAACTCAAGCGCGGCGTCAGCTTTGATACGCTGGCGCGCAAATACTCGAGCTGCCCGTCCAAGCGCAACGGCGGCTCCCTGGGTGAGTTCAACAAGGGGACTATGGTCGCAGCCTTCGATAAGGCGGTGTTCAGCATCCCGTTGCTCAAGCCCTATGGCCCGGTGAAAACCCAGTTCGGCTATCACATCATCAAGGTACTGTATCGCAACTAGGCCCCTCACCCTAACCCTCTCCCACAGGGAGAGGGGACCGATCGAGCTAACTATCAGCTAAAGAAAATTACCTGACTACAGCACCAAATCAGATCCCCTTTGTGTCGGGAACAGATCTATCACAGTACATGACCACAACACCGGACCAGCTCCCTCTCCCTGTGGGAGAGGGTTGGGGTGAGGGGCAATGATTACTGAGTGCTGGTTTCCGGTGCTGCGGTAGCCGCGTCCGCCGGTTTTGGCTCTTCGCTCACCACGGCTGGTGCTGGTGCCATGATGCCGTTATAGGTTTCCTGTAGCTGCTTCATATTCATCTCCGGCTCCCCCTTCGGCTGTAACAGCACCAAGGTGGCATCCTGCGACAGTTGCAGCTTCAGTTCCTGATTCAGCGATTCCAGCGTCAGCGACGACAAGAAAGCCTGACGCAGCTTCTGGTATTGCTCCGGAGCGATATCTACCACGCCACTTTGTTGTGAACGCAGACGCTGGCTCATCAGCACGTCGGTGTCGGTGCGGGCATAGGTAGCAAACAGTTTGCTCAACTGATCGGTTTTCTGTGCCAGCAAGGCATTGAACTCATCCTGAGACAGGCCGTTGTTACGCACATTAGCCAATTCGCGAGCAATAAAGGCCAGGCCGCTGTTCAGATTATCATTCGGTGAGTTCAGATGGATCGCACACTGGGCGCGTTGATACTGCACCCGGCAGTCAAAGCCCAGCTTGATGTTTTTCTGCTCGCTCTTTTGCAGCACCTGCTGAATGTGCCAGAACAGGGCTTCACGGGCCATATCACTGCGCCAGTAACGGCTCAGGCTTTGCGAATCGCGAATCGGATGCCATGGCGTATCCCACATGATCGACAGCGTATCCTGCTTCACCTGATCGCTGATCAGACTGACAGGCTGCGGCGGAAGCGGAGTCAGGGTTGGCATGGTTGCCGGCGCTTCACGCTTGCCTTGGAGAGGCGAGAATGCCTTGTTGATCTGTTCACTCAGGCTACGGCTATCAACTTTACCCACGACGTACAACGTCATGGCGTCCGGGGTATACCACTGCTGGTAAAATTTCTGCAGTTGCTCGATATTGACCGGCCGTTTGACCGGTTGGCCCGGATCGTGTGCCAGCAGCGTTGAGCCTTTCAGGCGATAACGCCACCAGCTGTCTTTGGGATCCGGCGGGAAGATACCGATAGGATCCATCTTGGCGTTCATCACCGCGTCTACCGTTGGCTCATCAATAGCCAGTTTACCCGTGGTATCCGCCAGCCAGGCCAGCGCCTCTTTCAACAGATCGGGGCGGTTATTGGGCAGGCTCAGGTTGTAGATAGTGAAATCATAAGAGCTGATGGCTGGCGGCAATGGCCGTTCACTGTCCACGCTCTGTTGCCACAGCGACTGTAGCTGCGGCTGGGTAAAACTCTCGCTGCGCGTAATCGCAATACGCGGCAGCAGATGGGCAAAACCGATCTGTTGGGCAGACTCCACCAGCGATCCGGTATTGACCATCAACCTTAACTCAACGCGATCGCTCGGGCGCTGTGGTGTATCAAGGATCTGCCAAGAAAAACCGTTATTCAGCTGCCCCTGCTGCCAGGCAGGATCAGGTTGTAGCGCTTCAGCGTGCACGCTGCCGTTGGCCGCAACCAACAGCAGCCCACCCACTAAAAGACGAATTCTGGTGCCCTGCATGTGAACCCCTACTTAATGACTAGCCAATTTTTTATGCAAATACGGATATTCCGTTCATTGGAATATAAGGCATCGTCCCGCCGCGATGTTGACGAGTACGGCCTGAACTGTGCGTGGCACAGCAACGATCACACCCTGAGTTTCACCGTAGGGCGGAAAGCACAAAGTGTACCATTCTGTTAGACCGCGCGCCTTGGCGGATGTCACTCATCACAGTGAAAAATAATAGCTGTAGGGTGTTATGGAGAAAAAATGAACAAGAAGCAAGGGAAAATGACATCGGCTGCGATGGCAGCCGATGTAGAAAGCAGGAAAAAACTTAGGCAGAAGGCAGCTTTTTGTCAGTAACAACCTTATCTGTTCTGTTATTCAGCACGTCTTGCAGCTGCTTCTCGTCCAGTTGGTTACACCATTTGGCCACCACTACCGTCGCCACACCGTTACCGACCAGGTTGGTCAAGGCGCGGGCTTCGGACATGAAGCGGTCGATACCGAGGATCAACGCCAGACCGGCCAGTGGTAAATGCCCTACTGCCGAAATGGTTGCTGCCAGTACGATAAAGCCACTGCCGGTCACCCCTGCCGCCCCTTTCGAGGAGAGCAACAGCACCACCAACAGGGTCACCTGATGCATGATGTCCATATGGGTGTTGGTTGCCTGGGCGATAAATACCGCCGCCATCGTCAGATAGATCGAGGTACCGTCAAGGTTGAACGAGTAGCCCGTCGGGATCACCAGGCCAACCACCGATTTCTTGCACCCCAGATTTTCCATTTTATCGAGCATGCGTGGCAGTACCGATTCGGAAGACGAAGTACCCAGTACGATCAGCAGTTCTTCTTTGATATAGCGAATAAATTTGAAGATGTTGAAACCGTTGTAACGGGCAATCGAACCCAGTACTACCACCACAAACAGCACGCAGGTGATATAGAAGCAGACAATCAGCTGGCCCAGTTGCAACAGCGTACCCACACCGTATTTGCCGATAGTGAACGCCATGGCACCAAAGGCACCCAGCGGCGCCAGGCGCATGATCATATTGATGATGCCAAAAATGACGCGGGAGAAGCTGTCAATGACGTTAAAGATCACCTGGCCTTTCTCACCCAGGCGATGCAGGGCAAAACCAAACAGCACCGCAAACAGCAGCACCTGCAAGATGTTGCCGCTGGCAAAGGCTCCGACCACGCTACCCGGGATAATATCCAACAGGAAAGGCACGATGCCCTGCTGCGAAGCCTGCTCGGCATAGACTGCCACCGCTTTGGCATCCAGCGTTCCCGCATCGACGTTCATCCCGGCACCGGGTTGCACCACGTTAACGATCACCAGGCCGATCAGCAACGCAATGGTACTGACGATTTCAAAGTACAGCAGGGCAATCGCCCCGGTACGGCCCACGGCCTTCATGCTCTCCATGCCCGCGATGCCGGTCACCACGGTACAGAAGATCACCGGAGCGATAATCATTTTGATTAATTTAACAAATCCATCACCCAGGGGTTTCATCTGGGCACCAAGGTCAGGGTAGAAATGGCCAAGCAGGATCCCCAGCGTAATCGCTGTTAACACCTGAAAATAGAGGCTCTTAAATATAGTTGTTTTCATTAGCACATCCTTTGGGGGGAGACAACGCGGCAGGCGGGCAATCAATCGTCCGTCCTGTTTATCGCTTGCGCGGAAAATAACACCCCCATAACAACATGGAAATAAATTGTTGCTGTTGTACAGGCATATTGGTGTGAATTTAAGAGCTGAAACGCGTCAGTCAGTGTGCAAGTTCCTGCGTTACGTAAGCTTTTCTTTGCATTAACTCAGAATAGGTAGCGCTTGAAACGGTTTTTTGACTGGGAAATTAGGCGGACACTCCCGCCCGAAAAGTACCAGGCGGGGGATAAAAACTCAGCGCCAGGTAAACCAGCTCACGCCTTGGTAACAGAGGCAAACTGCGCTTCAAACTCTTTGCGGGGCACGGGCTTGGCAAACAGGAAACCCTGGCCAGTTCGAATGCCGTGCTGTAACAACCAGTCTCGCTGCGCCGCCGTTTCCACCCCTTCCGCCATCACCGGCAAATGAAGCACCTCGGAAATCGAGCTGACAATCCGCACCATCGCATCGTCCTCCGGCAGGCCATCAATAAAGCTTTTATCGATTTTAATCAGATCGATCGGCAGGGATTTGAGACGATTGAGGTAATTCAGGCTGGCATAGCCCATACCAAAGTCATCCAAGGCGATCGATACGCCTAAATCATGCAATTCCCGTAGCAATTCCAGCGCCCCATCAAGGTCGTGGATACGCACCGTCTCGGTGATTTCCAGCAGCAGTTTATGCGGGTCGAGCTGGTGCTCGTCCAGCAACCGTTTCAGCTGAGGCACAAAGTCTTTATGCTGCAGCTGGATCGGCGAAATATTTACCGCCAACGGCAACGTGATGCCCTGGGATTGCCACGCGGCCAGAATACGGCATGACTCTTCCAGCACCCAGTTCCCTAGGGGTACTATCACGCCCAACTCCTCCGCCAGCGGGATCACATCCGCCGGGAGGATAATCTGGCCATCGGGCAGTTGCCAGCGCAGCAGGGCTTCTGCGCCGGTCACCTGATTGGTTTGCATATCCCACTGCGGTTGCAGGAACAGTGCAAACTGACGTTGTTCAATGGCCAGCAGGATCTCACTTTCCTGCGTCAGACGCTTTTGGGTTTTTTCGGTCAGGCAAGGCTCGAAGAACAGAATTTGATTTTTACCCTCACGATGCGCCGACATCATGGCCGAGGTGGCGCTACGCAGCAGTTGCTCCGCACTTTCCCCAGGATTGGGATAATGGGCAATACCGATACTGGCGCTTGGCCGCAGCGGCATCTTCTGTTGCAGGTTCAGCGGCGCATTGATGGCCGCCATCACTCTTCTGGCCAACTGCATGGCGTGAATGGGCTGCTCGATATTTTTCGCCAGGATGGCAAACTCGGCATTGCTCAGCTGCGCCAGCACGCAGTCCACACCGATAACCTGACGCAGTTTTTTTGCCAGCGTCAGCAACAGCGCTTCACGCATTGACGGGTTCAGCACGCCGGAGGCTTCATGCAGGGTTTCGATCCCCACCACCAGCAGATTAAAGCGCGGTGGCCGCATACTGGCAGTAATATGCTGTTCAAGCAGCGCGGCAAACAACACCGGATTGGGTAATTCGGTTATCGCGTTATGGGTACTCAGGCGGTTCATGGCGGTATGCGCCTTGGCCAGCGCTTGCTGGTTGCGGTTGTAATTGCGCACCAGCAAACCTAATTCATCGTCCTGATGCTGGGCAGGCAACATCAGTTGGTGATAAGGGAGATCTTCCTGAGGGATATTTTCCAGTTCACGCGCCATGGCTCGCAACGGATAAACCAGCAGCCGGTTCATGCACCAGCTAACGGCGATCGACAGGATCAACGCCAACAGCAGATAGGTCGACAGCATGGTCGATAGCGTGCTGAGGATAAACTGATACATGCGGTACGAATCGGCCTGCAACACCAGATAGGCCAGCGGCTGAGGATTGGCAGGCACCCGTTCAAGCGAATAGAGCGGCACCGAAATCTGTACCGGCAGCTCAAAGATACGCGCTACTAGCGCAGGGACCGGGCGTTCCGGCGGGAAATTGGCATGCAAAGCCTGAAACTCGTTCGGCAGGACGATATCCGCTCGGGTGAGGATCCCCACAGGCTGCAGAGCGTTGAGCACACGTTTGGTTTCCGGCACATCCATGCGCAGCACGGCTTCTGCCAGAGGCTGACGCACGGCCTGGGCCATATTCTCCAACTGCTGGGCATAGTCATCTCTGCGCTGCTGCACAAAGTGGAATAGCTGGATCACGATGAAGATACAGATCGTCACCAGTGCCACACCAGACACCGCCGCCATCTGCTTAATCGTTAATGAACGCCTGACCCGCAAAAACCTGCACTCCTAGATTAATCAATGACGCCCCTCACCCTATCCCTCTCCTAAAGGGAGAAGGGGTTGAATGTGCTAAAACCTAACTCTTGTGCCTGACCGCAGCTCCGTATCAGTTCCTGCAAGGAGGGCCTGGGTAAGGGGAAATATTGCTTGCTGGATAAGCGGCTTGAGTATACTCGATTGCCCCACCTGTTTACCTTACCAACCGCCTGGTAGCAGCAGGAAAAGCGCGGGTTTCGGTATTATCCTAGCCGGAATAGCCACAGGGTAACAAAACTACCCTGTGGGCGACACCACGAATCGACCAATATCACGTTACTTGAAGTCGGCGTATGGCGTTAGCGGCTGTGGTGGCAGATCGAGATCGCCCTGCCAACCGGCGAGCGAGTAACGCAGATAAATCAACGCATGGCTCGGGGTATAGTCTTTAGCCTGTTGAATATCGATGCCGGCCCCCAGCGTCCAATGGGAACTGAGGCGGCGTTCGATCAGGGCTCGCAGCGTATAGCCCACGCCGGAGGAGGAGCCACCGCTTTCCACCGCGTCTCTGTCTGGCAGGGAATCTGGGATCAGCCCTTGCAGGGGATAGCGTTTTTCATCGTTGGTTTTCGAGTGCGAGATCGACACCGAGCCCCCCACTTCCCACGACCAGTTTTCCGTGCGCTGGCGATAGTTCACCGGCACCGCCAGTGAAACATATTGCTGCGGGCTGTAATAACCCCCCTGCCCAAGGGAGTAACCGCTCAAGTCTTTCTGATAGTGCCAGAGCATGGTGCTCAACCCAACGGTGGCGCGGCGGTTATCTTCGTTTATCACCTTATAGTAATAACCGGCCATCAAGCGCTGGCGCTGGTTATCCTCGACATTCTGGCCGGTAAGCTGATGAGCACTGAGATCGGCCCACACGCCGTTGGCTTCACCGCGATCGTAGCTGGCGCTCAGATTGATACCGGTGGCACGCACGCCGCCCCAGGTAGTGCCGGTGTTCGGATCGCGAGTCCCGCCAAAGGCCAACAGCGAGCTGGTAATAGGCCGTCGCGAGGCACCCAGCGTCCAACCGATATGGTTCCAGTCACCGCTATAGGCCACGCCGCCGGCCCAGTCCACCACTTCAAATCCCATCGGGGTAGTGCCGATATCGGTTTGCCAATGGTCGTTAGCCCAACCGGCCGCCACGCTGGTGCCGGTGGTTTTTTGCCGTTCGTCACCGCGGCACCCCTGCGTGTTACAGGTGCCAAAGGTTTCGAAGTACTTGCCGTTATTATCGGTCGAGAAACTGCCCGCGTTCAGTTGGACGGTGTCGGTACGCAGGAACGCCCGGCCGTCATACAGCGGCATATCCACCTGCAACATGGTGTCATGCGCCTGATAATCCGAGATGCCACCGGTGCCGCTCGAACGCCAGTAGTCGTGATCGAGTGTGACCCTGACGTCCTGTTGGCGATAAAGATCGGCGGCATCGGAGCGGATGCCGCGTTTTAGCCAGTCATCCGTCGCGTTATTGCGGGTCAGACGGGTGTAACCGTCATTATCCTCGGGCACCGTTGGCGCAATGCCGCTGGCCACCATCGCCTGACGATAATCCTGCTGCGCCATTTGCGGTTGCAACTGCTTTTGCTCGAGCCTCGCAGCATCCCGATACACCAAGGCTTTAGCCTGCCCCGGCGGCTCTTTCTGGGCGGCCACTTTTAGCTGCTTGAAGATATCGGTCGCTTTCTGCGGTTCGCCCACTGCCGTCCAGGCATTGGCAACACGACGCTGGCCATTGATCGACTCGTCCGGTTGCGCTGGTGCCGTTTGCAGCCGTTGGCGGGCCTCGCTTAGCTGACCTTGCGCCACATAGGCTTCAATCTCCCCCAAACGCGCATCCGGATTATTCGGTTCACGCGCACGCACCCGCTGATAATCCGCCAGCGCCTCGTCATACTCTCCCCGCTCCAGCGCCCAGTCGGCCAAGGTCAGGTCGATGCGCGTTGCCGGGGGCTGCTGGCGCAGATAGGCGATTGCTGCGGGTTCATCACCGGCAGTTCGGAGCCGTTCGGCATGATCGAGCGTGGCCTGCATCTGCAAACGCTGGGCCATCTCACGCATCCCGTCGTTCCACTGCGCTTTGGGCAATGTATTCAACTGGGCCAACGCCTGGTTGTCACGATCGCTACCAGCCAGGTACAGCGCATAGGCGTAAACCTGCTGCGGATCGCCTGACTTCTTCGCGGCCAGTTGATGCATCAGCACGTCAGCCTGCTGCGGTTGCCCGGCCTGACGCAGCGTTTGCGCATAGTGATAGGTCAGCCAGACGTCATCAGGATCCTTCTGGTGCGCCTGCCGGTACTTTTCCGCCGCTTCTGGCCACTGCTGGCGCTGGGCCAGTTCGTCAGCCTGCTGTTTGAGCATGTCCAGTTGCAGCCCGTTGAGGGTGCTGTGCAGCTTGTTCTGCTGCCCACGAGGCAGGCTATTGAGATAGGCCAGCGCTTTTTGTGGCGACTGCCGCTGGTAGATATTCACCAAACCCCGCACCGCGCTGCCACTGCCCGGATCCAGGCGCAGAGCCTGCTGATAGTAGCGCTCAGCTGCAGCATCATCTTTACGGGCTACGGCAACATCGCCCAGGCCGACCAAAGCATCGCTGTCGCCGTTATCAATCTGCCGCGCCTGCTGGTATTTTTGCTGAGCCAACGGCAGGTTATTGGCCTTTAACGCCTTGTCGCCCGCATCGATCGCCAGCCAGTAGCGGGTGGTTTTGATCAGGCTCTGCCATTTGCCGCTATCATAGTTATCCTTGTCCGCCTTCTGCGCCTGTTGGAACAGGCTAAGTGCCTGCTGCCGGTTACCGGCGCGAGAATAGGCCAGGCCTAGCGCACCAAGCACTTCGGCATCATTAGGCGCACTCGATAGCGCTTTTTTCAGTTCCGGGATTGCCGCACGGCTGCCGCCTTTATTCACCTGCGCCAGCCCGGTCATGCGCGCGCGATAGGCAGGGTCGGCCAACAGCGTTCGCTGGCGGGCAAGTTCCTGTTGTGCGCCAAGCGCCTGTTCACCGCTTTCAAATACGCCGAGGAAACGGTTCAACGCCGCCACGCTCTGCGGGCTGACCGGCAACGCTTTGACCTGTTCCATCCACAAATCCGCCGCAGAACCGCGGCCTGCGGGATCGGTAGCCACTTGCTGTAACAGCTCATAGGCCTGAGCGTCGCGATCCTGGCTGAACAGCATCCGCGCCAGCGCCATGCGCAGCGTGATGTTACCGGGATATTGCCGATCCAGCGCCTGTAGTTGCTGTATCGCTGCCTGCTCCTGGCCGGGTAATCTGGCCACCAGACGCCAATACTCCACCGCCAGATCGAGCGTTGGCAGATTACCGTGGAACAGCGCATCGTACTGAGCTTTGGCCTCCGGCAAACGCCCTGCTGTCGCCATCAGGCGCGCCTGTTGCAGCTTCTGGCGAGTTTCCGGCTGGGTCAGCAGCATATTCATTTCTGCCTGGCGAAACACCGGCGATTGCGGTGCCACTCCCTTCAGCTTATCCAACTGTTGTTGCGCCAAGACCTGATTACCCTGCCGCAGAGCCAGGCGCATACGCGCCGCTATCACGTCGGGGTTATTCGGGTCCATCAGCTCAAGGCGATACAGCGATTGACGCACCAGCTCATCTTTGTTGCTGGCTTCGCCGATGCGCACCTGCTCCAGCAGCCATTGCTCCGGGGCAACGCTCTGGGCACTCTGCGCCTGCGGCAACAGAGCCAGGCTTAAAGGAAACAGGCTTAGCCAGCCTAGTGTGAAGTTGCGCATTGGCTACCCCAGGCGGGTTGAAGTTCACCCTGACGATTGAAACGAAAACGTTGCTGATCCCATCCCTGGCCAAACAGCAGCAATGAGGCGCTGAAATAGGCGTCATTACCCAAAGGGTTATCCTGAATACGCTGGCGTTGCACCGCCAGGGCATCGGGTTGTGCGGCCAGCAGCGGCAACAGCGCAGCGGAGAAGCCTACCGGGCCCGTACCGTTGGTTTTCCCGCTGGCGGTATCGACCTTCTCTGGCACTGCACCAGACTGAGCGGTGAGGCGTACCATCGGTTGGAACTGCTTCACCAGCGCCGCTTTATGGGGATCGTCGTCCGCCAACATCCCAGCCCAGAGATAGACGCGGATGGCGTCATAGCTGCCGATATTGGGTTTGACGGGATCGGGCTGCCAGCCTTTGCCGGATTGCCACTCGGCCCAGTCGGGTGAAAATCCTTGCGGAGCCGTTTCCAGCAGCAACCGCTGGCTGGTTTTCTGCATCGCTCGCCACGGCCCGTTCAATTGGGCAAAGCGGGCCAACAACTGTGGTGGTAAATAGCTAGGGTTCAAGCGCCAACGATCCTCGGCCACAAAACCCACCTTGCCCGGCAGCAGCATCAGCCCCAAACCGGGGATATTCGCCACCTCTTCACGACCAATCCGTTGCAACAACAGCGTGCCCAATGTTTGATAGCGGCGGCTTTGCCACAGCCGCCCCGCTTCCAGCAGATTGTAAGCGATCCATAGATCCGCATCGGCAGCCGAGTTGCTGTCCAACACCTTCCAGGCCTTGGCATCGTCCTGCCCCCACAGCCAGGCGGGCAGATGTGCGCTCAGGTCACCAGAGGCGAGATTGTTCTCCGTCCACGCCAACAGCTTATCGAAGGCAGGCCGATCGTTGGCCACCAGCGCGAAGAACATCCCATAGCTCTGCCCTTCGGACGTGGTGATGCGCTTCGGGCTGCTGGGATCGATCACCCGCCCTTCATCGCTGAGATAAAACTGTTGGTACTGCTGCCAGGCTGGCCAATCACAGCTTGCTGCCGTGCTGAACGCACACAGCATCATCAGGCCAGGCAGCAGACGGCGCAGACAGATCTCCATCATGGCAATTAATCCCGATCTTCCGGTGACAGACGACGACGGCTAAAGGCCTTCAGACCACGCCGCAGCAACAAGGCCACCATCACCACCACCAGCGCGGCTATCGCACCCAGCAGCAGCGGATGTGTCGACAACGCATACCAGATACGTTCCCACCACGGCAGATGACCAACGTAGTAAACATCCCCCACGCGCAGGCTATCGACGCCGGACTCACGGATCACGGCCACCGAACCAAACATCGCCGCACGCTTGCCGCTGTCTAGCTGCGCATTATTCAACAATTCATAACCCCTCGGGCTGTCTGCCAGCAGGGCTACAATGCTGCGCTGATCGTAGAACGGGGACTGCACGCCAACCACCGCCGCCATCGCCCCTTCCGAGCTGATGGTAGTTTTGCTGTCTGGCTTAGCGTCATCCTGCTGCACCTCCATACTCGGCAGCGGCAGTTGGCGCATCGGCATTTTCACCCAGCTCAGCGTCGCCTCTACCAGCAGGTTGATTTTCTTGTCATCACGCAGCTCCGGAGGAATGGTGCCGATCAGCAGGATATCGACGTCCTTATCCTTGGCCTGTGACCAGTCATCGGACAACGAGAAAGCCAGCGCCGGATAACCGGTTTGCGCCCCCATGTTACCCATAGCGTTGAGCAAGGCGCTCACCTGGGCGGGTTGCGGCTGTTTGTTCACCAGCACCAGCGTTTGCGACAGATCCGCCAGACGGCTGAAAGGGAAACCGGCGTTGGCAAAGGAACGTAGGTCGGGCATGGTGATAAAGTGACGATAGCCGGAGAAATCGATGGTGGAGTTGCCGTCGATCACCGCATGGTTCGGCACCAAGGAATAGGTTTCGCAACGCCCTTCGGCACCGCTGGCCAACAGCGTGGTGTAATCGAAGTCAAAGCGCAGCTGGTTGGTCGCCCCCAACTTCAGCGCCGGAATATTGACCGCCTTGTCGGAATCGAGCAACCCCTGAGCCAGCGGCAAACGCAACAGCTGCGCGCCCTTCTCATTTTCCGGCACCAGGGCATAGGACTGCACAAACTGATTGTTCAGGCTGATGCTCAAGCGTGAACCATCCTCAATACGCGGCGAGGTATAGCGGTATTTCAGCTGCATATCGATGCCGGTGCTGTGGATCAGGAACAGATCCGGCGGCAGGTTCATCGACAGTGAGATCGGCCCAGGTTCGACGCCGTTAGTCTGTAACTGCTCGGCATATTGCTGCAATTCACTGAACTTCATTGCCCGATCGGTACGCACCCAGTTTGGCGCATCGTACGGCTGGCGAACGGCCAACTGCTCAACCTTATCCACACTCAGAGTCTGGCCACGGAACAGGATATTACCCTGCGCGATGCCCTTCACCGCCGTGATCAGGTCCTTATCATCACGGCCCTGTACTAACAACAGCTTCACATAGGGGTTATCCGGGTGGCTGATCATTTCCACCGTCGGCCCGTTGACCGCCGGATAATCCTTCAGGAAATCCGGGCGCTGTTTATTGGTGGCAAACACGATGGCGTGCTGGCTTGGCAAGCGGTTAAACAGCGTCGGGAAGGACTGACCGCGCCACTGCGCCTGGGTGCCGAACCACGAGGCCAAGATCCCCGCCGCACGCTGTTGTTCAAGATCGGGTTGGCCGGCAAACACCATCGGCAGCGTTAATGGCCGATCGTCTCGACTGTCAAAGAAGGGTTCCGGGAAGTGGGAAAGCTCATTTTTCACCGGCAGCGTCTGGTAACGCAGGCTCAGCGAACTGGATTTGCTGACGTCCAACCACAGCGTGCTGTTGGCCGGGTTCTCACAAATGTTCTGATAGTGGCCGACAAACACCAGGCGAATGCGGTTAAAATCGGTGATATAACGCGGATCGATCGGCAACTGGACACGATTGGGCTTACCCAACTGCTCTTTGGCGATGGTGATGACACCCATCAGCTCATCGTTGAGGTAGATCTTGACGTGCGACTCCACCGGGATCAGCGACGGTGATGGGGTAAACTCCAGGTCCAGCATCGCCTGCGAAACCACTTCGTCACTGCGCACGCCAAACTCAATCTGGCCTTCTGGGCGGGTGCCACGCAAGATAAAGGTGCCGGGCGGCGGTGCCACCTCGGTAAACGGCAGTTTTACATCTCGCACCGGTGCATCGGGTGCTTGCGGCGCTACCATTCCCATAGGTACGGCGGCCGGAGCTTCTGCCACAGTGCTCGCAGGCGGAGTCACGTCGGCCGCTGGTGTGGGGGCCGTTTCCGCCTGAGATAAGCTACTAATGCCTAAGGCCAGCGCGGTAAACCAGTTTATTTTTCTCGTCATCGTATCATCATCAATGTTGGGGCCGGTTCGCCGGGCTTGCGAACGGGCAGTTACGATACACAGCCTATGCCACAGTCCCTGGGGCCGTAGGAGCACGGTCTCTGCCTACGCCATGCGGAATAAATGACAGGATCCAGGTGGCCAGCGAGGTCAGGCCGACCAGGATCTTGCGCATCGTTGGCGGCGCATAGTCCGCCATGCGCCGGTAGCCGTGAAAACCTAGCATCAGTACGTCCCGCAGGCTGTCCACCGGCCGGTCTTCCGGGAATGCGTCTTGCCACAGTGCCCAGGTATCGGCCCGGGCAAAAGTGCATTGAATAAATTCGATATGTTGGCGTGTCGAGAGTTCGACCAAGCGGACCCCCACCGAGCGGCCATGGGAGCGCGTCACCACGCAAGGGAAGCTGAACTCCTGCTGGCCACGTTTAAGCAGCAGCGCAATCTGGTCATGCTCTTGCAACTGATCCGGCACGCGCATTTCGATACCTACACCACCGTCGGAGTAATCACGCAACGTACAGGGGAACAGATGTCCGTCGGCCCGGGCTACCGCCGCAGGCATGGCGATCTCCACGCGATGCGACTGCCGTACCTGCCTGGCCTCCACCGCCACGGCCACCGCTCCACCGAGGATGGTCATGTTATAGATCACCCAAATCAGGCTGATAACCACCGTCATCATCTCGTCTGGCGGGCCGTAGAAAAAGCGCCACACGCCAAAACCCAGGCCTGCCAGATTGAGTGTCACCAACAGCAGGTAAGGCCGGGTGATCACCCAATCGACGTGCTCTTGCGTAACCAGCCCGCCTTTGGCGGTGACGTTGAACTTGCCTTTATGCGGATTGAACAAGGCCACGGTCGTTGGCCGGGCGATATACCAGGCCAGCACGGTTTCGTAGATTTCACTCCAGAAGGAATGGCGGTATTTGCCTTGAATACGTGAGTTGGTCAGGCTGGCGTGGATCATGTGGGGCAGCACATACAGCGCAATCGCCAAGGCTGGCGCGAAGATGATGTAAGCATGCATCAACAAAAATGCCAGCGGCGCGGTCAGGAAGATCAGGCGCGGAATACCGGACAGGAAGTGCAGCATGGCGTTGGCATAGCACAGGCGCTGGGCAAACTTCAGCCCTTTGCCCAGTAACGGGTTATCCAACCGGAAGATCTGCACCATGCCGCGCGCCCAACGAATACGCTGGCCGATATGGGCAGACAGGCTTTCCGTTGCCAGCCCGGCGGCCTGCGGAATGCGGATATAGGCCGAGGTGTGGCCAAGGCGGTGCAGACGCAGCGAAGTATGGGCATCTTCAGTCACCGTTTCCACCGCGATACCGCCGATTTCATCTAATGCCGTACGGCGCAAGATGGCGCAGGAGCCGCAGAAGAAGGTGGCATCCCACATATCATTACCGTCCTGTACCAGCCCATAGAACAGGGTGCCTTCATTTGGCGTCTGGCGAAAACGCCCCAGGTTGCGCTCAAACGGATCGGGCGAGAAGAAATGGTGCGGCGTTTGCAACATCGCCAGCTTCTTGTCTTTAAAGAACCAGCCCATGGTCAGTTGCAGGAAAGAACGCGTGGGGACGTGATCGCAGTCGAAGATGGCAACAAAATCACCGCTAGCATACTTGAGCGCATTGTTGATATTGCCCGCTTTGGCGTGTTCATGGGTCGGCCGGGCGATGTATTTCACCCCGACCTCTGCGGCAAAGGCTTTGAACTCTGGCCGGTTACCGTCGTCGAGAATATAGATGTTGATTTTATCTTTCGGCCAGTCAATCCCCAGGGCCGCATAGACGGTGGGCTTCACCACGCCCAGATCTTCGTTGTAGGTCGGCACCAGCAGATCGACGGTCGGCCAGGTGTTGCTGTCGGCAGGCATCGGCACCGGCTGGCGATTCAACGGCCACACGGTTTGGAAGTAGCCCAGCACCAGCACTACCCAGGCATAGGTTTCCGCCGCCAGCAACAGCAGGCCGCAGATCAGGCTGAGCGGATCGTCCCAGTTCAGCGTTGAGGTATAGCGCCACCATAAATAACGGCAGGAAACGGTCAGCGACAGCACAATCAGCATCAGGCCGGGTAACCGGCCAGGAATACGCCGCACCACCATGGCGATACACCACAGCAGCAGCACAAAAATAAACTGGGCGGGCAGTTCAAAGGGCTGGGAAATACACAGCAGAGCCAGCAACCCGGCCAATAGGCCAGCAATGATAAACAGCACCCGGCGCACCCGGTGATTCATCCGGTTAAGGCGCTCTACCGTACGCTCCTCCATACCAGCCCCCTGCAAGCGCTGCGGCAAGCTTTGCAACCAGTTGGCGTAACGCAGTTGCAAACGGTGCCAACCGGCAAAGTAGGAGCGTCCCATCGGGGCCGGAACACTGTGGGTCACCAGCAGCCAAAACCCCTGCAACAAATAACGCAGCGCATCTGCCGGGCGTGGACGATGGGGGGAAATATGGGGGAACCAATAGCTTTGGCCTGCCTGCACCTTTTGCCAGCCAGGGGACTCAAACCGCAGCAACAGCCAGCCGATGGCCACCATCAGGGTCGTGAGGCCAGCGGTAAATGCCGGGGCCCCCGCGTGGCGATAAGCACGATAGCGTTGTTGCACCGCCCGGTGAACGGGAGGCACCAGCAGCAGGCTCAATACCCTGCTCATACCTCGGCGTCCTGCAGGTTGAGCAGACACCAGTTGGCCAGCGTCAGCACTTCGTCGGCCGCCAGGCTTTCCGGTCGATACTCTCCGAGCGGCTGCTTGACCGCCATCGCTTCCGCCAGCGCTTCATCTCGATGGATCACCAGTGGCAACAGACCTGCCAGCGTTTGTAACCACAGCTGATGCAGATCTTGCTGCAACGGGCTGGCCGAGGAGTAGTGATTAATCAGCAGGTGGCACCCCGTAGGCAACGGTTGCTGATGCAGGCGCGCATGGCAGTTGGCATCGGGGCCGAGCAACAGGAAAACCTGGTCGGCCAGCGCCAACTGCTGTTCAATCTGGGGACCGTCACCCGCCGGAATATCCAGCAGGATCCAGCGATACAGCCCTGAAGCACGCAGCTGAGTCAGAAAATCATGCCAACGTTGTGGGGTATCACTCTGTTGCTGCAGTACTTTTACACGTTCGGCTGCGCTTAAGCGGCCAAACGGCAGAAAATCGAGTTTTTTGCCGTAACGCATTGCCCCTTGCTGCCAACCGCTGCCATCCAGCTCTGCACGAGCCCAGCCCCGGTTCAGTTCGAAGGGCATATTAAAGTGTAATCGCAGCAGGTTGTCCGGTGACAGGTCAATTGCCAGTACCGACTCGCCCAGTTGCTGTAACGCCCAAGCTAACGCCGCAGTGATTGACGTGGTGCCAATACCGCCCCGAATCCCTTGCAGTGCAATGACCGGCATGGATCAAGCACTCCCCGTCTTGTTGGCCAGCTCCGCCAGCAGCGGCCAGCGGACCATCATTTGTGCTAGCCGTTCCTGGCGTGAAATATCGATGTAGTTTAACTTGGGCAACGAAAAGGCACGGCTCAAGGCCTGCAAATCGTCCTGAAGTTCTACTGGTGCTTTCTCCCGAAGCCTTCTTAACGCATCATTATTCATCTTGCCGCCTCATAAAATAGGCTAATGTTAAATGACTATAGCAACGTTCGGAAAAAATTGGGCCAATAAGATGAATCTTAACGGATAATATCCCTATTATGGCTAGATTTGCTATGCTAACTCAGACATTACGCTTTTAATGTGACCAGCTCGGGTTTGGTCTACGCCACTTTCAACGAAAGTAGAATAAATCTATGGCGCACTCTTTTTCATTAGGTATCCGACGGATTTGGCAAGAATTGTCGGCTATGCAATCCCCAGGCTTTTACTGGGTGAATATCGATCGCCAGAGCGATGCCAACCTGTTTTGCCGGCAGATCATCGCCGCCCAGGAAGAAAATAGCCCGTTGGCACTGATTTGTAGCGGCAATCAGGCGGACACCTTATTGGCAACGCCTCTTTCCTCTGCGATAAAAAAACTCCCTTTATATAGCCTGCCAGAAAAAAAAGCGGCGCTGTTGCATTTGGCCGACGATCTGATGCGTGAGCTAAAACCCAGCAACCGCTTACTGATCCTGTTGGTCCACGCCAGCCTGTGGCAAACCTTTACCAACGATGAATTGCGCAAATGGGCCGCTCAACTCGGCCAATGGTTACACCAGCAGCAGTGCACACTGGTGATACTCAGCCACGGTAGCGGCGTGAGTAAACTCAAAGGCCAGCTAGCCGCCGAACACCGCATTCTCAACGGCCTGGCCAGCCTGCAGGGGCTGCAAGGCAGTGCCCAGTATCTGGTGCACTGGTGGAGCACGGCAAACGGCATCAATGCCAACCAGCTGTTCACTCTGACCGAAGGCCCGGAAGGCTGGGAAGGTGCGGACGACAGCAACCAGCCCTCCCCTACCCCGGAACGCAATGACGAGAGCCTGTGCCTGGCGGAACAACGCATTCTCGAGGGCGCCCCACCGCTATCGGCCAGTTGGCAACTGTTTGAGAGCAATACCAAGTTGATGCAGCGTGGCATGTTGACCATCGCCGCCACGCTGATCTTCGCCCTGTATCAAAGTGACGAAATTGACGAGTTGGCCCATCAGATCCATAGCCTGCGCCGCAGCAGGGGCGACGGGCTGAAGATTGTCGTGCGCGAGATGAGCGCCAGCCTGCGCTACAGCGACGAACGCCTGCTGCTGGCCTGCGGTGCCAATCTGATCGTGCCCCACGTGGCACCGCTTTCCAGTTTTTTGACCATGTTGGAAGGTATTCAGGGGCAACGCCTGTCGCGCCATATTCCGGCGGATATTGACAAGCTGCTCGCCGGGCTGCGCCCAATGAAACTGAAAGGCTACCTGCCGCTAGAAGAATTCAACCGGGCGGTGACATCACTGATGGAAAATACCCTGTTGCCGGAAGATGGAAAAGGGGTGATGGTCGCCCTACGCCCAGCACCAGGGTTGAGCGCTCGCCAGTCGATGACGCTGTGCCATTTGCGGCGTTTTGGCGACATCATGACCGTGGCGCAGAATCGGCTGTTCCTGTTCCTTTCCACCTGCCGGATTAACGATCTGGATACCGCACTGAAATTCGTCTTCCGCCTGCCAGTGAGCGAGGCGTTCAGTAATCGGGTAGTGTGGCATCTGGATGTGGATATTACCGATAAAATCAGGCTGTTGCGGCAGCATATCGAGTTTTCGCTCCCCGCCAGCAAGCTGCAATCGGCCGCTGCCACAACAACCCACGCCGTAGAAACGGAACACCAGACCGAACGCCGGGAACCCATTCCCTTCACCCTGATGAGCCTCGGGCAGGGGGAACAGCCATGAACGCACTTGACGATATCGTGCAACTGGTGATCCTGTGCGCAATAGTGTTTATCCCTATGGGATACCTGCTGCATCGCCGTTTCCCCAACTGGCGCCGATCTTGGCAGAATTTGTTGTTATCACCGCGCTATTTAAAGTCGGCAGGGCTATGGGTGCGCACAGGTTCCACCTCTCAAATCAAGCGTAAAAAATAACCATGAGTGACGATAAAATAACGCAACCTGACAATACCTTATGGCGATACTGGCGCGGCCTTGGTGGCTGGAACTTCTATTTCCTGGCCAAGTTCGGCCTGTTGTGGTTCGGTTATCTGAACTTCCATGCGCTGCCCAACCTGGTGTTTATGGCCTTTTTACTGATGCCGATCCCGTCGCCGCGCTTGCACCGCTGGCGTCACCTGATCGCCATTCCTATCGGTATCGGTTTGTTCTACCACGACACCTGGCTGCCGGGGATTAACAGCATCCTTAGCCAAGGCTCGCAGCTCACCGGTTTCAGTGTGGATTACCTGCTGGAGCTGGCCAACCGCTTTATCAACTGGCAGATGATTGGCGCCGCCTTCGTACTGCTGATTGCCTACCTGTTCCTGGCCCAATGGATACGCATCACGGTGTTTACCGTGGCGGCATTGGTATGGTTGAACGTGGTCAATATTGCAGGTCCGGCGGTGTCCTTACTGCCTGCCACCAACACCGCAACGGTGACGAATACCCCGTCGACACCGGCCACGGCGACGGCACCAGGTGGCAATCTGCCTGCGGCCAACGGCCCACCGACCGATGCCAACCTTACGGCCTACCTGGAGCAGTTCTACCAGCAGGAAAAAGCCCGAGCGACCACCTTCCCGGCCGCCTTGCCTGCCGATGCCCAGCCGTTTGACGTGCTGATCATCAACATCTGTTCGCTGGCCTGGGCCGATCTGGACGCCGTCAATCTGCGCAACCATCCGCTATGGGCCAAGATGGATATTATGTTCACCAACTTCAACTCGGCCACCGCGTACAGCGGCCCAGCCGCTATCCGCCTGTTACGCGCCAGCTGCGGCCAGCCTTCGCATCACGATTTGTATCAGCCCGCCAATCAGCAGTGCTACCTGTTTGATAACCTGGCCAAGCTGGGCTTTAAACAACAGCTGATGCTGGATCACTCCGGCGTGTTCGGTAACTTCCTGAAAGAATTGCGTGAACAAGGTGATATACAGGCTCCGCTGATGTCACAAGCCGGGATCGGCAATGAGTTGGCGTCGTTCGACGGCGAACCGATCTATAACGATCTGCAACTGCTCAACCGCTGGCTCGATCAGCAGAAAAAGGGGGGCGATGCTCGCACCGCCACCTTCTTCAACCTGATCCCATTGCATGATGGTAACCGCTTTATTGGGGGTAAACAGACCGCCGATTACCAGCCCCGAGCGCAGCAACTCTTCGATCAGTTGAACACCTTCCTTGATGAGCTACAGAAATCCGGGCGCAAGGTGATGGTGGTGATCGTGCCGGAGCACGGTGCAGCGCTGACGGGCGACAAAATGCAGATGTCCGGCCTGCGTGATATCCCAAGCCTGAACATTACCCATACGCCGGTTGGTATCAAACTGGTTGGTATGCAGGCCCCGCATCAGGGCAACCCGGTGGAGATTAAAACGCCGAGCAGCTACCTGGCGCTGTCCGAGTTGGTCTCGCGGTTGGTGGACGGCAAGGTGTTTACTGCGCCAAGCGTCGACTGGCAAGTGCTGACGCAGAACCTGCCGCAAACGGCGGTGATCTCTGAGAATGACAATGCCATCGTGATGCAGTATCAGGGCAAGGCGTATATTCGCCTTAATGGCGGGGATTGGGTGCCTTATCCCCAGTAAGCGGTGAGGGGCGTTTGGCGGCTAGTAAGTTTCTGCACCGCACTCATAAAAAACGCCGGTATCGCTACCGGCGTCTGATTGAAGATAGAGTGACAATGTCGCAGAGGTAACCGGGCGCAGCATGCAGAGTATCTACGTTGCGAGCCCGGTGAGGAAATATCAAGACCCTGCGGCTTCATCCTGGTCAACGGCAAAGCAGGCCACCATCTGATCGCCATACTGCTTGAGCTGCGGTTGCAGCTGGGTGCAGGTGCCAAAGGCACGGCGGCAACGGGCGTTGAATGCACAGCCCGGTGGTGGGTTCATTGGGCTTGGCAGTTCACCGGTCAACTTAATGCGCTCCCGGCGCATATCCGGGTTCAGGCGCGGCGTAGCAGAAAGCAGTGCCTGAGTGTACGGATGGCGCGGGTTATTGAAGATGGCGTCTTTACTGCCCTTCTCCACGCAGCGGCCGAGGTACATCACCATCACTTCATCAGCGATGTGCTCCACCACCGACAGATCGTGGGAGATGAACACGTAAGACAGCCCCAGATCCTGTTGCAGGTCCATCATCAGGTTCAGCACCTGCGCACGCACGGACACGTCCAGCGCAGAAACTGGCTCATCGGCAATCACCACGTCCGGGTTGAGCATCAGCCCACGCGCAATGGCGATACGCTGCCGCTGGCCGCCGGAGAACATATGCGGGTAACGGTCATAATGTTCGGTTTTCAGGCCGACCTTCGCCATCATCTCCAGCGCTTTCTCACGCCGTTCTGCGCTGCTCAACGAGGTGTTGATCAGCAACGGCTCCTCAAGGATCTGCCCCACCTTCTTACGGGGGTTAAGCGATCCGTAAGGATTCTGGAACACGATCTGGATCTTCTGGCGGCGCAGCTTCTCTGCCGTCACATCCGGCTTAAGCAGATCTTGCCCCTGATAGTACAGCTCACCACCGGTAGGGATTTCGATCATGGTCAGCAGGCGGCCCAGCGTGGACTTGCCACAGCCAGACTCCCCAACCACCGCCAGGGTTTTACCGCGTTCAAGGGTAAAGGAAACCCCGTCCAGCGCTTTTACCAGCCGTTCCGGGGCAAACAGCCCCTTCTTGACCGGGTAGTGTTTTTTCAGGTCAATGGCCTGCAATAAAGGGTGATTCTGGCTCATACGGTCGGCCTCCCCGCATCATCCAGCGGTGTGTGACATTTAACCTGACGGCCGGGAATGCTGCGCAGTTCCGGCTCTTCTTCGCGACAGTGTTGGGTTGCATACGGGCAACGCGGGTTCAGCAAGCAGCCTTGTGGCCGATCGTACTTACCCGGCACCACGCCAGGCAACGAAGCTAAACGCGCCTTGTCGGTAGCAAACTCTGGCAATGCGCGCAGCAGCGCCTGGGTGTACGGGTGGCGCGGCGAACGGAAAATTTCTACCGCCTTGCCGGATTCCACTACCTGCCCGGCATACATCACGATGATGTGGTGTGCCGCTTCCGCCACCAGCGCCAGATCGTGGGTGATCAGCAGCAGCGCCATATTTTCGCGCTGTTGCAGCTCGAGCAGCAGCTCAATGATCTGAGCCTGGATGGTCACGTCGAGCGCGGTCGTCGGTTCATCCGCAATCAGCAGCTTGGGCCGGCAGGCGATCGCCATAGCGATCATCACACGCTGGCTCATCCCGCCGGAAAGCTGATGAGGGTAAACGTCCAGCCGCGAGGCCGGATCGGGAATGCCCACCTGATTGAGCAGATCGATAGCGCGTTGGCGACGGGTGCGGCGGTTACCGCCCTGATGCACCTTCAGCGCTTCCATAATCTGGAAACCGACGGTATAGCACGGGTTCAGGCTGGTCATCGGATCCTGGAAGATCATCGCTACTTCGGAGCCCACCAGCTGGCGGCGCTCTTTCTCCGAGATTTTCCGCAGGTCCTGGCCGTTGAACTCCAGCTTGTCAGCCATCACCTTGCCAGGGAAATCGATCAACCCCATGATCGCCAGCGAACTGACGGATTTACCGGAGCCGGATTCGCCGACGATGCCAACCACCTGCCCCTGTTCTACGCTGTAGCTGATTCGGTCTACCGCGCGGAACGGCGCACCTTCGTCACCGAAGTGCACCGAAAGCTTGTCTACATTTAATAACGCCATTCTCTCTTCCTCTGTTACTGCTTGAGTTTGGGGTCGAGAGCATCACGCAAGCCGTCCCCCATCAGGTTAAAGGCCAAAACCGTCAGCAGAATTGCCACCCCTGGGAAGGTCACAACCCACCAGGCACTTTGCGCGAACTGCAGTACGTCAGAGAGCATGGTGCCCCACTCCGGCGTTGGCGGTTGCGCACCCATACCCAGGAAGCCGAGAGCGGCCATATCCAGAATGGCGTTCGAGAAACCGAGAGAAGCCTGCACGATCAGCGGTGCCAGGCAGTTTGGCAAGATATTGACGAACATCTGACGCGCCGCGCCAGCACCCGCCACGCGGGAAGCAGTAACGTAATCGCGGTTTACTTCCACCAGCACCGCAGCACGAGTCAAGCGAACATAGTGCGGCAAAGCAACGAAGGTCAGCGCCAGCGAGGCGTTAACGATCGAGGGCCCAAACACCGCCACCAGCACCAACGCCAACAGCAGGCTTGGCAGTGCCAGCATGATATCGACCACGCGCATGATGATGGCATCGACTACGCCGCCGAAATAACCGGCCAACAGGCCGAATACCACGCCCATCACCAGCGAAAGCACCACCACCAGGCAGCCTACCAACAGCGAGAGCCTGGCACCGTACATCAGGCGCGACAACACATCACGGCCGACATCGTCGGTACCCAGAATAAACTTCCAGCTTCCGCCAGTCTCCCAGACCGGGGGCCTAAGCAGGGCATCACGGAACTGTTCGGCAGGCGCATGTGGAGCCAGGAACCCGGCCCCCACGGCAACCACCAGCATGATAACGATATAAGCCAGGCCAACCACGGCCCCTTTGTTGCGCTTGAAATAGTGCCAAAACTCCTGGAACGGGGTCATTGGCTTCGGCGCACCTTTCACTACAGACTCGGTAATTTGAGACATCAGAGCGCCCCTTATTTCTTGTGGCGAATACGCGGGTTGACCACGCCGTAGAGCACGTCTACCAGCAGGTTAACCAGAATAATCATACAGGCGACCAGCAATACGCCGCCCTGAACAACCGGGTAATCACGGCGTTGCAACGCATCCATCAGCCAGCGGCCAAGCCCCGGCCAGGAGAAGATGGTTTCGGTCAGGATCGCCCCGGCCAGCAGAGTACCGACCTGTAGGCCGATCACCGTCACCACCGGCAGCAAGGCGTTACGCAACGCATGCACCACGATCACCCGCATACGGCTCACACCCTTGGCGCGCGCGGTACGGATATAATCTTCACCCAGCACTTCCAGCATGGAGGAGCGGGTCATACGCACGATAACCGCCAGCGGGATGGTGCCCAATACGATGGCGGGCAGGATCATATGCATCACGGCGTCGATGAAATCACCCGGCTCACCCCAGATGAGGGTGTCGATCAGCATAAAGCCGGTTAGCGGCAGGCTGTCATCGAGGAAGACCGTATCGCTTATTCGCCCCGATACGGGCGTGAGGTTGAGCTGTACCGAAACCAGCATGATCAGCATCATGCCCCACCAGAAGATCGGCATTGAATAACCGGTCAGGGAGATACCCACGGCGGTATGATCAAACACCGAACCTCGCCTGACGGCCGCCAGCACCCCCACCGGGATACCGACAATCACCGCGAAGAGCATCGCGCACAGGCCCAGTTCCAGGGTAGCCTTAAAGCGCGGCACAAACTCTTCCCACACGGAGATGCGGCTTTTGAGGGACGTCCCCAAATCGCCATGCAGCACGTTGGTGACGTAATGGAAGTATTGTTGATAGAGCGGTTTATCCAGCCCCATCTCTGCCATGAGTTGTGCATGGCGCTCTGCGGAGATCCCGCGTTCCCCGGCCATAATGGTCACCGGATCGCCGGGGATCATATGGACGAATGCAAAAGTCAGCAACGTTATGCCGATAAACGTTGGGATAACTAACCCCAAACGTCGGAGTATGAACTGCAACATATCCCGAACTCTCTGTATAAAGTGCCCGGCAGCTCATCGTCCGCCAGGCTTATTAAAACTCACACGCTTCACGACATTCTTCTGGGGACGGGAATGCAGGGGCGCAACGTATTGCGCCCCTGCAGATTAAGTATCCCAGTCCTTCAACCCGCCTTGGTAGGCTTAGTCCAGAGAAACGTTCTCAAAGTGATGTTTACCAAGCGGGTCGACCACATAGCCCTTCACTTCTTTACGCACTGGCTCGTAAACGGTGGAGTGGGCAACAATCAGCGCCGGAGCCTGATCGTGCATGACTACCTGAGCCTGCTTGTAGAGTGCGACGCGTTTGTCGTGGTCCGCTTCGGCACGGGCCGGTTGGATCAGATCCTCAAACGGCTTGTAGCACCAACGGGAATAGTTGGAACCATCTTTGGCGGCCGCACAGCTGAACAGCGTGGCGAAGAAGTTGTCTGGATCCCCATTGTCACCGGTCCAACCCATCATCACGGTCTGATGCTCACCGTCTTTGGCACGCTTGAGGTATTCGCCCCACTCGTAGGTGACGATCTTGGCATTGACGCCAATCTTCGCCCAGTCGGACTGGATCATCTCAGCCATACGACGTGCGTTCGGATTATACGGACGTTGTACCGGCATCGCCCACAGATCGATGGAGAAGCCATCTGGCATGCCTGCTTCTTTCAGCAGCTCTTTGGCCTTGACCGGATCGTAAGCGTAGTCTTTGACCTCGTCGTTATAGCCCCACATGGTTGGTGGGATCAGGTTCTTGGCAGGTTGACCCGCCCCCTGATACACCGCATCCACGATGGCCTGCTTGTTCACCGCCATGGTCAGTGCCTGACGCACCTTCACGTTATCCAGCGGCTTCTTCTCGGTGTTGAACGACAGGTAGCCGACGTTCAGGCCAGGCTGTTCCATCAGGTTGATGGTTTTGTCCTGCTTCATACGAGCGATGTCTGCCGGGTTCGGGTACGGCATGACCTGGCACTCGTTTTTCTGCAGCTTGGCGTAACGCACAGAGGCATCTGGCGTGATGGAGAACACCAGGCGATCGATCTTCGGCTTGGTGCCCCAGAAACCGTCAAAGGCCTTGTAGAGGATTTTAGAGTCTTTCTGGTACTGCAGCAGTTGGAACGGCCCGGTACCCACTGGGTTCAGGTCCACTTTCTCTGGCGTACCGGCTTTCATCATCTTGTCGGCATATTCAGCAGACAGGATGGAAGCGAAGTCCATGCCCAGGTCAGCCAGGAATGGCGCTTCTGGACGGGTCAGCGTAAAGCGAACGGTGTTGTCGTCTACTTTCTCGACTTTGCTGATCAGATCCTGCATGCCCATACCCTGGAAGTATTCATAGCTGCCGCCAGAAACCTTGTGGTAAGGGTGGTTTGGATCAAGCTGACGCATGAAGGAGAACACCACGTCGTCGGCATTCAGTTCACGGGTAGGTTTGAAATCTTTGCTGTCCTGCCACTTCACGCCTTTGCGCAGGTGGAAGGTATAGGTTTTACCGTCTTCGCTGACGTCCCACTTCTCTGCCAGGCCGGGTTCCAGTTCGGTGGTGCCCAGTTTGAACTCAACCAGACGGTTATAGATTGGCACTGAGCTGGCATCATAGGTGGTGCCGGAGGTGAACAACTGCGGGTTGAACCCTTCAGGAGAACCCTCAGAACAGTAAACCAGCGTCTTTGCCTGCACGCTTGCCGCAACGGTCAGCGCAATCAGGCCGATACCGAATTTCAGAATCCCTGATTTACCCAAGGAACTTGTCATCGCTAGTGCTCCGTATGTGATGTGGTGTGTGTATTACCGCCAGAGCCTAATATTTTTTGTTACGCGGCCTGTGCGGTCAGTGCCCGAAGGCAGGAGGAATAAAAAGCGCGAGAATGCCGGATGGAACGCATCACGGCAGGGCGTTTGAGCGAGTGAATTTCACTCATACACCTCTCACTCTTATCCCTGAGGGTACCAAATTGCCAACTGTTTGGGGTGCCGTCAATATAACCAGTAGGGATTTACCTAGACTGTGAGAAACAGCAAGCAAACATAAAAAAAACCTTTCAGCAACATTTACAGCATTAAAACTTGTGCTATGGGTTAAATCTTGGCGTCATGAACCAATGTTCATGACCAATCCAGCATTAACCTCCAATAAAAAACCAAAAAAGATTATTGCTGAATGATGAATATCTGAGCGGTTATCTTTGTGATCCCGGTAAAAGACAGGAGGAAATGCTGGAGCACTCCCCGAAAGGGGGAGCTGGGTTGAGGGGCGGTGCGTAGGGGGTTTGCCACCAGGTTTTCCCCCTCCAGACGCCACTGTTGCCGGTTTGAGTTATCGTCAAAATAGAGTCCGCGGGTTAAATTCCAGGCCGCCATTGCGTAGCCAGTCATACAATTCACTGTTGCGCCTGAAACCCAGCTTGCGCATCGCCGTGAGTTTATGGGTGCTGACGGTTTTGACGCTAAGTGAGAGTTTGTTGGCGATCTTCTCAGGGGTTAATTCCCATGAGATCCCTTGCAGAACCTCACGCTCGCGTGGGGTCAGGTGCAAACTGCGACATGCTCTTTTCGAATTGGCGATCAAAGACGACTGACTTGCCTGTTCAAACATTTCCTCGACCAAGCGCAGCACGGCATCAGGCCTTGCCTGGCGGCTTAATACCGCGCCTTGAGGCCGGTTTCTTACATTCTCAGCCGCCGTATCCCGGATAAAAATCGTCCCGATTAGCCGCTCCCCCGGATTTTCCCTGCAAGCATTGAGCCTCGCCGCCCCGCCAAAGGGTTTGGCACAGACCATCAGGTCGATCGCTATCCCTGGCGTCACCGGTACAAAACGCCACGTATAGCCTTTCGCCAGAAAATACTCCTGCAAAATATGCTGGATACCCTGTGCGAAATAACGGTTGCTATCCTGGATAGCGATAACAATACGTGGCTTCATTTTACTTCCTTATAATTTGAGACATAATATTGGGTATTTCGGCATGGTGTTTTGCTGAAAATCAGCATCTACCCAGAGCAGGTGTATGGCTCCCTATCGGAATTATTCTGCTTGCACGCCCCTATATCTCACTAATATCTGCGGTGTTTACCCTGGTAACATTTATACAATTTATGAAGCTGCCTCAACACTCTGTTAAATAATGCTCTGATTCTTCATAGCCATTGTTAATAACATAAATCAATAAACACACCATCATTCCGTAGTTACAGCAATAATCAGCGAGCCACTATATTCCCCCCCAACAATTTCCTTAGCTGCGCTCCGTAATTCAGAGCGAACGGTAAATATTCTGTAGGTGTCCACACGCTTCAAGACCCCCTGTTCAGCAGATATTCCGTCAATAGAAATAAGCGACTTAAGCGTGTCAGGGCCTTTAAGTGTCACACCACCATTATTGGGGTAGTAATTTAAAGCTTGTACCCGCACGTTGGTAGATCCGGTACAGTTAACAGAGACCTCTGTCTCGGCTCTATCTAGGTTGACCTTAGTACTGGCCACTAGATGATTTATGGTACCGCTACCGATATAGCAGGTTAATGGTGGTGTAACCGGCGGATCTGGCTTCTCTGGCGGTAAACCAGCATCAGGGTTTTGGTTGCAGCCTCTGGGGTAGTCTTGCAGGTATTTCTGAGTAATGATGGTTAGGCAAAGACTAGGGCCAGTCTCAAGCATGGTTTGGCCCTGCACTCTGAGCGCATTTCGCACTTCATCCAAGGTAGCACTAGCAGGAAGTTTGGCAAGGATTAGGTCGTCCTTAATGGAATAGAGCCTTATTTGACATCCTCCTCCTGCGCAAGGCAATCCGGGCTCCACGTTTATAACATTGATCGTATTGGTTATGACAAACACATATCCATTCACGTCTTTCCATGTTATTTTCCCTCCGTGTATCATAGCAGAACTATAAGAACTCACTGAGTAAGGTAAGATAAAAGAAAGTATAAAAAACATAAAAAACCGGGTCACTGAAATATTCATAATTCAACCTGTTTTAGTACCGCACGTAGAGAAGTCCGCGCCATCGTTTTTTAGCCACATGCCGCCCCTGACAGCGTATTAGAGGAATAGCAGCCCCAACTATTCTCTATTGGTGGCTCTGACACCACGTTATTCATAATCGAGTCTAAAGGTAGCAGAGGCGCTGAAGAGGCCGCGCTCAATGGTTTTATTCGCGATCGCTTTGGGTTCCCCTTGTACATAGGCCTTCAGAGCAATGATATTGCTGCCGGCCTGCAACGTGTATTTCCCACTGGCCTTATTAAGCGGCAGCGGTTTGGCCTGCGCTGTCTCCAACCCTATCGCTATCCCCATGGCCTCACTGCTGCCGTCGATAGCCAGCAGTCCCGGCAAGGCGCTGTTTTCGGTGCCGGTAAAGGTCACTCTCACCGTCTTGCCCAGCGTCAGGTCACATTCCACCAGGTGTATCTCGAACGACTGCCCCAGCGTACGCGTGTTCAGGTACAGATACTTGTCGATAACCGTACCAAAATCCAGCTGGATATCTTCGTCACCCGGCAGTATCACGCACGGCTCCGTCACCAAGGCACCGTACAGACGTACGTTTTTTTCCCCGGCCGCCAACGTCGGGTTGGCCGTCAGCGCGGCAAGCAAGAGAACTAACCCCATCCCCACTACGGCACGGTCAAAATAACGGCCTGTCTTGCGTTCCATTTCGGGCTCCTTATTGGTAGTCGGCTCGTAGCGTTGCCCAGGACTCAAATGCTCCTTCCGTCAAGGTGGCCCTCGCATTCTTCACCGGCACCGCCTCCAGACGCGGTGGGTTAGCCAAATCTATCTTCAGCGTGCTGTTTGGCGTAAACGGCTGGTCATTCTGGTAGACCCGGATGCCCAGGTTCGCCTTGTCCGTCAGCAGCGCCTCACTATCGAACCCCGCCACACTGCCGCTCAGACTCAGCGTCAGCGCCCCGTTACCAATGGCAGCCTCCAGGCAGGTTATCTGGTAGTTCATCATCTGGCGGTAGTTCACTCCATCCACCTTGTTGATACCCACCCGTTCGCCGAAGTTTACCTCTATCCGGTTGTCGTCGTTGATGGTGCACGGCGGCGGTGTTATCAGCGTGCCGTGGAACGTCATGTCAGCCCCGTTATCCTTCGCCTGTGCCGTAACGACAACGCCCATCAGGCCGCAGGTCAGTAACAGGGCTCTTATCGTTATGCTCATACTCTGCTCCCGTTACTGGTAATCCACTTTCATCGTCGCACCCGCCGTGAATTCGCCACCCGTCAAGGTAGCCCCACTCTGCTTGACCGGAATGGCCCATAGTTCCGGTTGGTTAGGGTAGGTGAAGTTCAGCCAGCTGTTGATTGCCAGTTTATTGCTACCCCGTTGCAGCTTGATCCCCAGCCCCGTCTTGGTGGTTTTCAGCACCGTGCCGTCAAAGCTGGCCCCACTTCCCTGTAACTGCAGTTTCATCGCATTGGAAGTAGCATCCTTACAGCCCAGCGTATAATTCACCGGCATACGGTAGTGATCGCCGTCCACCCTGGTCGTCATCACGTCACCGAATTCCACCTCAATGGGTCGGTTATCGTTAATGGTGCAGGAGGGAGGTGCCAACACCGTCACCTTAATCGTCACCGTACTGGTCGTCGCGCAGAGCATCAGCGGCATAGCCATCAGCAAACCACTAAGACCAACGAGCCTATTCCAACGCACAAAGCTCCTGTTATCCATGACTCGCTCCATCAGTCATCACTCAGATGAAAATCCACCACTGCCAAGTTACTGCCCGTTACCAAAGCGGCTGGCGTACGTTCAGAGGTGACGGCGTTGGCACTCGTTGTTCTTGCCCTTTCCATTCATGTCCCCTCCCGTCTCTCCTCCTGCCCATCATGATGGTAAGAGCGCAACTCAACCGCCTTTCTTCTCTGGTACCACGGTGCAACTGCTGCCGTTACAGCTAAAACTCAGCTGCGGCCGGCCACCGTAGTCGTTGACGTAGGTCAGTACCGGGCTGTTGCCCACCGCCGCCGCGCTCACCGTCAACGGCAGGCTGCTCTTTGGCGGCACCATCATTGGCTCGAAGCCTTTTACCCCGGCCCCGGCTTTTTTGCTGTTGGCATCCACGATCGTGACGTAATACGGCGTAGGGTTGTTGACCATATACTTTTCACCCTGTTTGCTCAGCGTCATCTGTTCCTGCGGCGGCGCGGCGTTTGTGTCCATCGTAATTCCCGCCGGGCGGTAGAACAGCTTGATGCGCGTCTGCAGCGCAATCTGCAACGTGTTCGCTTTGCTGCTCTTCGGCGGGATTTCACGCAGGTTGAAGTAGTAAAGGGTTTCCTTGTCCTGTGCCAGCAACTTGGCCGCTGGCAGCGCCTGGATCTTTACCTGGCTCGGCTTGCCTGGCTCGATACGTTGCACCGGCGGCAGCACCGTGAGTGGGCTCTGGATTTTGTTGCCCTGCTCATCCTCAATCCAGCCCTGCGCCAGATACGGCAACTGCTTGTTCTGGTTACTGACATTCAGGCTCACCGACTTCTGGCCGCCGTCAAAAATCACCCGCGTGCGATCCAGCGCGATAGCCGCCTGGGCCTGCTGTGTGACCAGTGTCCCCAAGAGGACAGCACTCTTGAGCGTAAGGCCAAGAGACCGTTTCATCGTTTGCTTACTTTGCATTATCTGTTTCCCAGCCTTAGCGGCCTTGTTAAAAGGTTACAAGGGGAACGCCCCTTAATCTGCTGACGAACTGACCAGGCGGCAAGGCAGTAGCAAGGTGTTCATCAACATATCGGCAGGCAGCAGGGCAGGCATCTGCACCTCGCACTGTAGCTCCCCGCCCCAGTGCACCGTCATGCTTTCCCCGGCGTTGATACCACTCAGGTAGACGCTGCCGCCATCGTTGACTATCCCGGTTTCTTGCCGCCGTGCGTTCATCACCGTGGCCCCAAACGGCGGTTCGCTCCCATCAGCCAGTTTGAGTATCACCATCGCTTTTTCGCCAGCAATCACATCAAACCGACGATAGCCAATCGCCCCTTCGGTCAGCGTTGCCTGTACCACCGACGTCGTCGCTTCCGCGTTATCACCCAGTTGGTTCAGGTCGATGCTGGCCTTGTTGCGGTAGTAACTATTCACATCGCCTATCACCGCCTTACCCCAGAGGTTGGTCCGGCTGGTGCTGCCATAGCCGCGCACCGGCACACCCGCCACGCCGTTGGTGTCAATCAGCATCCGTGTCCCTCCCTGCCTCCCGGCGCGGTGTAGCGCACCGCCCTCGGCCGTCATTGTCATCCCGCCCTGCATCGTCATGCCGAAAGCGCTGAAGTTATCCTGCTGATAACTGGCATTGGCACTCATGCGGGCAATATCCCCCTCACGGTTGTAGTAGCCGCTAAGGGAGGCCCCACTGCGCGAAGCACCCATATTCAATTGGTAGTTATTGTGTTCATCCAGCCGCTCGTAATATCCCACCCGATGCGTGGACTCATCGCGGCTCACCGTCGTGTTGTAACTCAACGTCGAGCCGTTGCCCCACGGCAGTGACAGCGATAAATAGGCGCCATCATCATTGGAACCATTGTATTGATTGCGATACGCCGTGAGTGACAGGCTGACGTTACGCAGCTTGCCAATATCGAAATAACGCGATAGCGACAGGCTGTACCTATCGTTAGCAGGCCGATCCCAATAGGTTTCGTGGTTGTAGTTGAGATAGCTGCTCAGCCCCCATTCACGGAACTGCTTGTTGAAGGTGATGGTGTACATCTCCTTGCCGTTGCGGGTACGTTGGCCATAGTCACGCGCGTCCAGGTACTCACTCATGCTCATAAAGTCCTGCTCAGAGAAGCGGTAGCCGGCAAAGGCAATCTGGCTGTCGTACTCGTCAAAGCTCTTCGAATAGCTCAGGCGGTAAGATCCACCACTGAACGTACCGCCTTGTTGAGGCAGACGCGCCCTTGATTGGGTTGCATCAAACGACAATGCCCCGAATGCCATTAAGTCACGACCGATGCCTACCGACAGTGCGTTATAATCCCCGCCAGCCAGTGCTCCGCCATACAGCGACCAACCATTACTCACCCCCCAGGAAAACTCCCCGGTACCAAACAGAGGACCACGCAAACGGTGTTGCCAGCCCGACGGTTTGCCGGCCGCCAATTTGAACCGTATTGCCCCCGGGCGCGTCAGATATGGGATACTGGCGGTGTTCAGAACAAACTCCTGCACGCTGCCGTCCTGCTCTTCCACCCGCACGTTCAGCTCTCCGGTTACCGCATCGTTGACATCCTGGATACGGAATGGCCCCGCAGCCACCTGGGTTTCGTACAGGACTCGCTCCTGCTGACGGATAGTGACCTTGGCATTGGTTCTGGCGACCCCAACCACTTCTGGCGCGTAACCCCGCAGGTTTGGCGGCAGCATGTTGTCATCCGACACCAGGCTTACGCCGCTAAAACGAAAGCTGTCGAACAGGCCTGAATCCAGGTAGTTCTCCCCCATCGTCAACTTCGAGCGCAATGCCGAAATGGCGCGGTAGGCGTAATAACGGCTCCAGTCGAACTGCCTGTTCGTAGGGCGGCCAGACCCCGCCTGATGAGTAAGGTTAGTCTGCCAGTCTGCCCGTAAACGCCAGGACCCCAGGTTGGCCCCGGCAATACCATTACCGCTCAGGCTGTAGCTGCTCGTCCCTTGCTTAAGCTGCCTTTGCGTCTGCGTATTGAGGTTATAATCCAGCAAGAGACCTGGTAGCCCCTCTTCCCAGCGTGACGGCGGATCCCAGTTATCGGCGGTATACTCCAGATAGGCCTGAGGGATATTCAGATACAGGGTTGAGGTGGATAAATCGCCACGCACTTCCATACCTTTCAGACTGGATTCATCCAGACACTCCCCCTGATGCCACCAGCGCAAATCCTTGGCCGCGCCCTCTTTCAACCCTAACTGCGCCACCAAAGCTTTACCGACACAGGCCCGGCTGTCATTCGGATCCCCTTCCGGTGGGTAAAACGATATCGCTTGTTCCGACAGATCGTTTTTATTGATATGTACGGACATGCCGTAGGTACCCGGCATGATGTAACCGCCGCGGGAGAAGTGGCTCAGATCGATATTTTTGCGGTCATGCACATCCAGTACATCCGTATTGAACTGAATATCCTCGGCGGCGTACACCACGGTCGACGCCGTGCTCAACGCCAAAGAAATACAGACGCTGAGTGCCTGAAGACGTGTCAGCTTCTCTACAGGTGACAATCCCATATCCCTAACCTTTTTATTAATGCCTTATTCCTGTGGCAATGTCTTAATAGCGTTTAGAAATAATCCAATTTAAAACGAATGGAAGAGACGTATTCACCGGACTTTAAAACATGGTTATTGGCCACCAGATTTACGGCATAACTCAACACCATGTTCTGAGGATTAATCGTTTCCAATGGCAAGGGTTTGCCCGGCCGGGCAATATTGCCACCAAGATCACTAATTTTCAGCGCCACACCGGATGCCGTGCCTTGCACGGTAAATAGCCCCCCTTCGCTATCTCCATCAAAGGTCACCTGAAAATTCTTCCAGTCAGGTAATTGACGGCCAAAGCGCTCCAACTCACAATCACTCAATTTAATGAAAAAATTTTTACCCCGGCCCTGACCATCACGAACAATATCCTCTATAGAGATCGCATCAATCTCAACGGTTTGGTCTTGGCTCTCTACGGCAATAGCACAGGCAGTATCAATAATGGATCCTTGCATATTTACACGTCCCCATCCCAAGGCAGCATGTGCGGCCAAAGAAGAGAAAGATGCCGTAATAAATAGGTAAGAAAACACGGCGATAATAGGGGTTACATTCCACATGGCAAACTATCCTTGACGCTATCGTCCTCCAAAAAGGCATGCGGATCCCTCCACATGCCCAAACAGATTATGCCTATAATGACGTAGCCGATTACTGGTAGGCTAAAGTGAAGTTGGCAACCGTCTCGAATTTGCCTTCGGTAACCGCGGCAGAAGCCCCATCACCCTGCAGGTAAGCACTGAAGTTCAGGGTATTATCGCCATTTTGCAGTTCCTGGAGAGCTGTTGCCTTAGTCAGCTCAATCGGGCCGTTAACATCTTCAATAACGATGCTGGCACCACGCCCAGTACCCAGACGGTTTTTGACCGAGCCGACGTTACCATTGAAGGACACGCTCACTTTGTTCTTGGCATCAGGCCCGGTACCGATTTCGCAATTCTCCAGATCAATGGTGAAATCATGCGAACTTGATTTGCCGCCGTCCTTAAGGGCAACTTTAGAAATCTGACCCAGTTCAATCGTCTGTTCGGCAGACTTTTGGGTGATGGAGCATGGAGCATCAATAATTGAACCGTTAAAGGTGATTTTACCGTGCCCCTGGTCTTTCACTGCGGCGTGTGCCACAGAAGACATACCCAAAGCCACTACTGCTACCATCATGATCTTGTTCAGTTTCATGCAAAAAATCCTTAAAATGAAAATTCCATAAATTTCAGTTTTCAATGGATGCGAGATCCATGTGTTTTATCGCCAGCCCCCTAAAACAGCTTTCTTCGTGTCTTTGGCAAGGCCAGTAAAACACAAGCAGCCTCAAGCCTGCCGATGTGGATAAATCTATCATCAAAACAAAAATTAGATATTTGTATTAAAAATTTGCAATTATTTAGATTTTTATTTCCAACAGTAAGAGTTATTCACACTTAATTATCAAAAAACCAAGGGTTAACAAACATTACTAGATTTAAGTATTCCATCTATAAATACGGAGTATTCTTAATAGTTTGACTGGCGTATGAATTACCTATAAAAAACCTTTCTCGCATACTTAACGGGTATTTTTTATGCTTTACATCATCAATGGGGTGATTCAATATTCACCAAAATTAAAAGAGCTATCACTGGTTCAAGAGGAGCAAAACTCATTGGTTTTGTCTAATCAGGCCTCACGCCTATTAATGGAGTTGATAAAAAACGCAGGTAATGACTTAAGCCGCGATTACTTGCTGAAACATACTTGGGAGGATTTTGGGCTCACACCATCAAACAACAACCTTTATAGCGCGGTGAGTGAGTTAAGGAGAGCTATAGCAAGCCTTGGCATCACGGAGAAATTTATCATTACCATCCCCAAAGTAGGATTCAAATTTAATTGTAGTATTGATTTTTTACCCACAGAAACAAATGCATCACAAAAAGAAAGCGAGGAAAAAAACTTAAAACCAGTAAAATACAATCAATCAATCAGTTTGTTTTTTGCATTCTGCATAACAGTGCTTGTAATTCTTTATTATTCAATTATGGAGTCGAAGGAGATAAAAATGAAAAAGTCCACTCCTTCCTTAGTGGAGGTTTTTGAGAAATGCCATATTTACTCATTGGATAACCCACTATTACATATTAGAGATAAAATACTGGATGATGTGCTTGAGCGAGCAAACTTTAAGGAGGAGTGTAAAACCAAGGACTACAATATATATTACAGCGATTTAAAATCAATAGATGACTATGTTTTTATTGGCGCATGTCTTAAATCCCAGGATGACAAAAAAACAAAATGCTTCAGCATCAGGTATGACTAACATGAAAAAAAACATCCTATTAATAGCCATAATCATATTAACCCTGGCGATTTTCATTTATATCCATGAGAAAAAAACAAAGGATAGGGAGTTACTATTCTCGTGTGATTACAGCATTCAGTTGCATTTAAAATCAGTAAAAACCAGTATATTTCAACAAGTTAATATTTTCTTTTATGATGATAACTCAGGATTTCAAAGCGCTTTTGGAAAAATGGAGATAGAGGGGGAAAAACACACCATCGATAATGATAACTTTTTTATTTATAATGAAACAGACAAAAATGGAACCTATACGGTCGAGTATAATAAAACAGTAAAAAAATTTAATGACAACACACCGGATAACTCATGGGGTGACCTTCGGAATAGAACCTCTGTCTATTACATGACTTTCCATAAGCTCGATGACGATGTTTTTCTAATCAGAGGGCGTGGGTTCCCAATGTTTCTTTGCACCCAATAACTGGTTTATCCCCGCCGCCCCCCAAAGCCCTAGGTGGCGGGGAACTATTCACTGCATTTTCTCGTTGCTAGCCCCGACTTTGCGAGAGAACTCGCACCATCAAACTAGCCCTCTTGCCAGGCTCTGCTGGCCCTAACACTATTGATACCTAGCTAGATATGGACAACATCTTTGTCATATGCCCAAGTGTTGTTATCGTTGACAACACCTGAGGGTGTTGTTATTTTGAACAACAGGAGGGAGATGAAATTGCCTTCTCAACTCATCTTTCAGGACAGGATCGCGCTGACGGAAACCGAGTTTGTGCAGATGGTTATTTGGTTTGTCGAACCCGCAGTCAGAGCCAGTGCTCATCACTATAAGTACCGATTCGCCTATGTGAAAGACGGCATCTGCCGCTTACGCTATGACAACGAGGCAGGCAAAGGCGATCATAAACATCTGGATGAAAAACAACATCCCATCCATTTCACCAGCCCAAAAGCGCTGATACGCAGTTTCTTCGATGAGGTTGCACAGCTAAGAGGAGACTAAAGTTGAATACAGTCACCATCCGAGTCGCTTCTCTTGAGGAAGCGCAACGCTCTATGGAAGCCGCCTTGGAAGGCGATAAACAGTACCAGGGGAGTTACATTACTTTTCTGGATTGGGATTCGTTATGGAAGACACTCTCGCCCAAAAAAATGCATATCTTGCACTGCATGACCGGGGCCGGGGAACTCTCAATCAGAGAGGTTGCTCGTCGCGTTGAGCGGGATGTTAAAGCTGTGCATACGGATCTTCAGGCGTTGTTGGCTTGCGGCATCGTTGATAAGGGTACAGCCGGGGTGATATTCCCCTACGACCAAATCCATTTCGATTTTGTCATTGGCAAGGCAGCCTAAAAAACTACTGACAAATCTCCTCCGGCTCACCATGTAGGGGCGCTGCATGCTGCGCCCGCTCTCATCCTCATAAACGCCAGACGTAAAAAAGCCCGCTTGAAAAAGCGGGCTTTCTTGAATGTGGTCGGCGAGAGAGGATTCACTCGTATCATCCATGATACTCGCCCCTTCGGGGTATCGCAGACGCGATATGCAAATCTGTTCCCGACAGATTTTTCGACCTCCGCGGAGGTTCTCATCCTCATAAACTTCAGACGTAAAAAAACCTGCTTAAAAAAGCAGGTTTCTTTGAAATTGGTCGGCGAGAGAGGATTCGAACCTCCGACCCACTGGTCCCAAACCAGTTGCGCTACCAAGCTGCGCTACTCGCCGATGCGGGGCGCATCTTACTGCTGGGCCGTATACGCGTCAATCTCTTTTTCACCACCTCATACCAAGTGGCGCTAAAAGCGCCAAACAGGCCAGTATCTGAGCGGATACGGCCTTTCTGGCTCGGTTTACAGCGCTTTGGCGTCCGCTTTGCTCTGCGGGAGGCGGCACCAGTTATTGCTCTCAACAATACCACCGTCTGGCGAGGTGTAACCCAGGCAGCCGAGGATAGAGTCAAACAGCTCTACGTGGCGGTGCGGTTGACCAACCCGCTGTTGAGCCTGCAACTGCTCAAACGCACTCTTATGCTGCGGGTCTTCGAGGTATTTATCGGAAGCCCAGACGATCATCGGCACACGGAACTGCTCAGGTGGGGCCATTTCACGCGGCGTACCATGCAGATGCGAGTTTTCGCCAATGGACTCGCCATGGTCGGCCGCGTAGAACACGATAGCCTTCTTATCGCGCACCTGGTCGATGACGCTGTCGATAAAGGTATCGGTGTACAGCACCGAGTTGTCATAGGCGTTAATCAAGCGCTCCTTGGAGCAGAACTCATCTACGCCCATACATTCCGGCTGATAACGAGCAAAGCTACGCGGGTAGCGCTGTGAATAGAGGTAATGCGAGCCTTTGGTATGCAGGATCACCAGATGCTTGCCATTGGGATGGCGAGCCAGCGACTCTTTCATCTCATCCACCAACAGCATATCGTCCACCGATTTACCGTCGTTACGCTTCTCTGAGGCGATCATTTCACGGAATGAGTAATTATCCACATCGGTATTGTTGTAGAACCACACCTCGCTCTGCATTGCGAACAGCTCGGAACTGAAGCCCAACGCTTTCAGTACGGCAAAGATATTCTGCTCTTTCAGGGTTCGCTGCGGGTTATCCGAAGTGCCATGCTCACGCACAAACATGCAGCGTAACGAAAGCTTGGTGGAGGTATCGCAAGACTCCCCCCGGAACGCCACCAGGTTTTTCTCCTGCGACAGCTTAGGCGTGGTATCACGCTCATAGCCCAGAATACCCATATGGTCCCAGCGAGTCGTTTCACCAATGATAAACACCACATAGGTATCATCGATGCCCTCAGGGGCAACATAGGTAAAGTTCTTGCTGGGATCGAACATGTTGGCTGCGTCCGAGCTTTCATCGTAACGGGTGTAGGCAAACAGCCCCAGAGCCGAAAGCCAGTTGGAAGGCAGATAAGAGTGCGCAACTACCCCACCGTAGCTCGGCAGATCGATATTGGTGATCTTTTCCTGGGCGTTTTGTTCTTTGTCCAGAGTACGCAGCGGCAACCACACCAGTGCGACCACCGCCAACATGATCAACAGTGGCTTAAGGCGCTGTCCTGGGGTTTTCATCTGTTCAATGAGGGTGTAGCGCAGGTTATTGCTCCAGATACATAGCAACGGCAAAGCGCTGACCACGATCATCCACAGCACAAAGTTCAGCCCAATCACCTCTTTAGAGAGATCGATATCGGTCGTCATCACCGAAACGATAATCCCATAGCCAATCACCACGTTGAAGAACGTCATGTAGTAACTGGCTGCAACGGAGATCAGCACCAGCAAAGAGGCGACGATACGGTAAAACAGCCGGCCCCCCAAGGATACCAGCCGCATGATAAAGAAGGTGAACAGGACAATGGCGATGACTTCTGTCACCGCAGAAACCACCTTGATCCCCTGGATGCCGTGCGCAAAAGAATCAAAACGACGATAGAAAACGGAAAGGTTTAAAAAGATGCCGATATAGATCGCTAACAATAACGATAAATTCTGCTGTGATAGCGATTTAACTTTGTTCATGTAACGCAGTGGCTCCGGGCTTCAAGTTCTGAAACCATCAGACAGTCGATATGCCCTCAGGTTCAGCCGATGGGCAATAAGCACTATTCTGCAGAACAGAATCAAGAAAAATCTCATCAAACGAGCATTTTTTGCCACTTCTTGTAGGGAGAATAGCGGGAGACAAGGCCTGGGAATGGGGGAGCATTGCCCCCCTCTTTCACCGGTTTTTGGCAGGAAACATTATTTAATATTAAGGGTTACATCGATATTGCCGCGCGTGGCATTGGAGTAGGGGCAGACCACATGGGCTTTCTTCACCAAGTCTTCCGCGACGCTACGCTCAACGCCCGGCAGGCTGATATCCAGCTGAACCTCAATGCCAAAACCGTTGGGGATCTCACCGATACCGACGGTGCCCTCGATGGAGGCTTCGGCAGGGATTTTCACTTTTTCCTTTGAAGCAACAAACTTCAGTGCCCCCAGGAAACAGGCCGAATAGCCCGCGGCAAACAGTTGCTCAGGGTTGGTAACCTCTCCGCCTGCCCCGCCCATTTCTTTCGGCACGCCTAATTTCACGTCCAACACGCCGTCAGATGAGGTTGCACGGCCGTCTCGGCCACCGGTTGCCTTGGCATGGGCGCGATAAACCACTTTCTCAATAGACATAGATCGTTCCTTTTCGGGTTGGTGACCCGATCCAGTGTAGACCATTCTGTGCGGAGCCCAGGCTCGCACAACTGACGTTAAGCACGGTATGCTAAGTTCTATCTATCGGATGCCGCAGGGAAATCAAAAGCATGACTGACACATTGGCCGAACGCGCCCGCCGCTATGCCACCAAAGCGCATGGAGCGATCGATCAGCGCCGTAAATACACTAACGCCCCGTATATTGTGCATCCACAGGCAGTGATGGAGATTGTCAGCAGCGTGCCGCACAGCGAAGAGATGCTGGCTGCGGCCTGGTTGCATGACACCGTGGAAGATACCCCCTCTACGCTGGCCGATATCGAAAGCCATTTTGGCCCGCAGGTTGCCAGCCTGGTCGCAATGCTGACCAACGTCAGCGTCGGCAGCGCGGAAAATCGCTATCAACGCAAGAACCGCGATCGACGCCACAGCGCCAGTGCCTCCCCACAGGCCAAAACCATCAAGCTGGCCGATTTGATCGACAACACCCGCTCCCTGCTGCAATACGACAGTCACTTTGCCAAAACCTATCTGGTGGAGAAACAGCGCCTGCTGGAAGTGCTGACCGAGGGCGATCCACAGCTGTGGCGGCAGGCTAGCCATATCATCGAACAGGGTTTGCAGGCGCTGCTGCTACCACCGCATAACGTCCCGGCCCGTTGGTTTGACCACGCCCGGCAGCGATACCAGGAAAACGAGGTGGCATAAGCTTGAGATAGGAGGGAGACATAAGCACTGTGATGGCCCCTCACCCTAGCCCTCTCCCACAGGGAGAGGGGACCGTTCGAGTTGACTATCAGTTACAGAAATTACCTGGCCATTGCCGCCAATCAGCTCCCTTTTAGGCAGGACAAAACGATCACAGCACCCGACCGCAACACCGTGGCAACTCCCTTTTGGGCAGGACAAAGCGATCGCTGCACCCGACCGCAACACCGTGGTAACTCCCTTTTGGGCAGGATAAAGCGATCGCAGCACCCGACCGCAACACCGTGGCAATTCCCTTTTAGGCAGGACAAAGCGATCGCTGCACCCGACCGCAACACCGTGGCAACTCCCTTTTAGGCAGGACAAAGCGATCACTGCACCCGACCGCAACACCGTGGCAGCTCCCTCTCCCTGTGGGAGAGGGTTGGGGTGAGGGGCATGTTTCCCTCAGTAATTACTTGATTTTCAAGCTGCTGCCGTTGCTGTGGATCACATCGCGATACCAGTAGAAACTCTTCTTGCGGCGGCGTTCCAGGCTACCGTTGCCCTCATCATCGCGATCGACATAGATAAAGCCGTAGCGCTTCGCCATTTCCGCTTTGGAAGCGCTGACCAGATCGATCGGCCCCCAACTGGTGTAACCCATCACCTCAACCCCATCGTCGATCGCTTCTGCAACCTGCACCAGATGGTCGTTGATATAGTCAATGCGGTAATCGTCGTTGATGCTGCCGTCGGCCTCAATGCGGTCTTTCGCCCCCAGCCCGTTCTCGACGATAAACAACGGTTTCTGATAGCGGTCATACAGCACGTTGAGCAGATAGCGTAGCCCCACCGGGTCTATCTGCCAGCCCCATTCCGAGCTTGCCAGATGCGGGTTAGGTACCATGTTGAGGATATTGGCACGGGCGGTCTTGTTCTGTTCTTCGTCGGTGGTCACACAGCCACTCATATAGTAACTGAACGAGATAAAGTCGACGGTTTCGCGCAGCGCCTGCTTATCTTCCTCGGTGATCGTCACCTGAATGCCGTTCTCACGGAAGAAACGTTTCATATAGGCCGGGTACGCACCGCGCACCTGCACGTCACCAAAGAACATCCAGTCGCGGTTCTGGCGTTGGGTTTCCAACAGATCTTGCGGCTTGCAGCTCAGCGGATAAAGAATGCCGCCCAGCAACATATTACCGATCTTACCGTCCGGCACGATCTCATGGCAGGCTTTTACCGCCTTGGCGCTGGCCACCAACTGATGGTGGATCGCCTGGTAAATCTCGCTTTTACTGCTGTCTTCAGGCAGGCCCACACCGGTGAACGGCGCATGTAGCGACATGTTGATCTCATTGAAGGTCAGCCAGTGTTTGACCTTATGCTTGTAACGCTCGAACACCGTGCGAGCATAACGCTCAAAAAACGCAATAAGCTTACGATTACCCCAACCGCCGTACTTTTGCGTCAGTGCATAGGGCATTTCGTAATGCGACAGGGTGATCAATGGCTGAATGCCGTATTTGGCCATCTCATCGAACAGCCGATCGTAAAACGCCAGCCCGGCTTCATTCGGCACATCTTCATCCCCTAGAGGGAAGATGCGCGTCCAGGCGATCGAGGTACGCAGGCACTTGAAGCCCATTTCGGCAAACAACGCGATATCTTCAGGGTAACGGTGGTAGAAATCGATCGCCACATCCTTGATACCGCTGTCTCCGGCAACGCGCGGCGTCAGCCCCCCAAAGATCCCTTGGGGTTGCAGATCTGACGTTGAAAGGCCTTTGCCATCCTCCAGATACGCCCCTTCAACCTGATTTGCCGCGACCGCGCCGCCCCATAGAAAATGCTGTGGAAATTTGCAACTCATCGCTTTCTCCTCAAAAAACCTGATTAACGTAATAGTGTCAGCAACGGTGCCTGTTCCTGCACCGGGCTTTGGCCGCTGGTAAGCACATCGACATAGTCGTCGCTGTTGCTGATGATGATCGGGGTGGTGGTATCGAAACCTGCGGCACGGATCGCCTCTTGATCAAACTCGATCAGCAGATCGCCCTGTTTAACGCGATCGCCCTCTTTGATATGGGCGGTAAAATGCAGACCGTTAAGCTTGACGGTATCGATACCCACGTGGATGAGCACCTCGGCGCCCTCATCCGATTCGATGCCGATGGCGTGCTTGGTTTTGAACAGCGATACCACACAGCCATTGACTGGGGCCACCACACGGCCCTGGTGCGGCATAATGGCCACGCCTTTACCCAGCAGGCCGCTGGCAAAGGTGGCGTCCTGAACCTGCTCCAACGGGAGGATGTCGCCAGCAATCGGGCTGGTAACCTGCTGCTTGCGGTTGAGCGGTGCCTGTGGAGTTGGGGCTGCTGCCGCTTCAACCGGTTGTTCCGCTGGCGGTACGATGCCGAACAAATAGCTGGCAATGGCTGCAAACACAAACGACACCAAGGTACCGGCGATCGCCCCCAAGACCGTCGCATCAAAGCCGCCCGCCGGAATGATCTGGGCAAAGGTGAAAATACTGACCAAACCAAACGAGTAGGTTGCCGTGTGGAAGTAACCGATCACCGCCCCACCCAACGCCCCGCCGATACAGCCGAAAATAAATGGCCGTTTGTTTGGCAGCGTGACTCCGTATACCGCAGGCTCGGTAATCCCGAAGATACCGGCGGTAACGGCAGAGCCCGCCATCACCCGCAGCTTGGCATCGCGGGTACGCAACATCACGCCCAACGTGGCCCCCACTTGCCCCATCACCGCAGGTAACAGCAGTGGAGACAGGGTGTCACGGCCAAACACGCTCATATTGTTGAGCATCAGCGGTATCAGCCCCCAATGCAGGCCGAAGATCACACAGACCTGCCAGGCCGCGCCCATAAAGGCACCGGCAACGATCGGGTTGAAGGCATAAATGGCCTGATAACCGTTGGCCAGCATGTGGCTCAGCCAGGTGGCCGCCGGGCCAATCAGTAAGAAGGTGAGCGGCACCGTGATCACCAGACACATCAATGGCGTCACAAAATTACGCAGTGCGCTGTGCAACACGCGGTTAAATAGCGGCTCCAGGCGGCAGGATACCCAGGCGGCAAAAATGATCGGAATGACCGACGAGCTGTAGTTGATAAAAGTAATAGGAATGCCGAGGAAATACTCCGGCTGAGCCCCCGGGACCTGTGCCGCGTCAAAAGCCCCCATCATCAACGGATGCGTCAACGCCCCACCGATGGCCATGGTGACAAAGACGTTACCGCCAAATTTCTTACCGGCGGTGTAACCCAGCATGATCGGTAAGAAATAGAACAGTGCGTCGCTGGAGGCAAACAGCAGCTTGTAGGTGCCGCTACTCTCCAACAGCCAACCACAGGCCAGGCTCAACGCCAGGAAGCCCTTGAGGATCCCCGAGGCCGCCATCACACCGAGCAGCGGGGTGAAAATGCCGGAAACCACGTCGATAAAACGGCTGAGCAGGTTTTCCTGTTTATCTTCTTGTGCATTGGCTGGCGTTTCCTCACCTGCGCCAAGCTGGGCATTCAAGGCGTTATAAACCTCTCCTACGTGGTTACCTACCACCACCTGAAACTGGCCGCCGCTTTCCACGACCATGATGACGCCTGGGTTTTTCTTCAACGCCTCCGCATCTGCCTTGCCGTGTTCTTGCAGTTTAAAACGCAGACGGGTGGCGCAATGCACCAGGCTTTTCACATTGTCGCGGCCACCGACGCCGGCCAAGATCTCACTGGCTAATTCCTGATATTTCATGGTTGCATCCTTAACGCTTAACCTTGCTGCTCCCCAGCTACGGCGATGGCCAATCGTCGTGGAGGAATTCAGCGCAAAAAAAAACCTAAACCTCGCGGCCTCTGATCCCAACGTGGGGAAACAGAAACTCGAGGTTTAGGTTTTGCCTGCTAAAGCAGTGACAACCCTAAATCGGTTGAGCTATGACGGTAACATTCTGTTTTTCAGTGCGGCAAGGCTTTCCGCCGTAAAGTTGCCGAAGTGTGATCTGGTAGACAAAATCCCCCTACCGTACTCCCGCGTTTTAGTGTCGGTAACAAGCCATAAAAAACATTATTAACACTTACCTATTTCCGAAGTGTAATTTACAGTAAAGGTATGTCTAGATAGGCAAAAAAACATAACCAATAATGACTAAAGTCATTAAACAACATTGAATTACGATTTTATTTCAACCTATTTGTTTCATTGAGTTTATGATTATACTCCTTTTTGAGTAGTGAAAAACCCGCCTTAAGCCCCCCTAAAACTCCAAGTATTATCTTAATTTACGCAAAAAATACATCAGAAAAGCTAACTAAAAGATGGACAAAAATAGTTCAGAGTATTATTACTAGTCTCCAGAAAATTTGTTTTAGGGAAAGCAGTCGCCATGGCATTACGTACAGAACTTGGACGGGTGTTAATTACTGGTGCCGGTGGCCGAGTGGCGACAGCGTTCAGGCAGTTCGCTGGCCACCGTTACGACTTTCGCCTGGCGGAAAAAGAAGCAGGCCTGATCTCTCATTTGCGGCCCAATGACGAGTTACTGACGTTCGATATCACCGATATCGAGGCTTGCCGGGCAGCCTGTGTCAACATCGATACCGTGCTGCATTTGGCCGCCGATCCTTCTGCGGATGCCGATTTTTGTTCTTCACTGATGAAGAACAACATCCTTGGTACATTCAACATCTTCCGCGCAGCGAAAGACGCAGGCTGCCAACGCGTGGTATTTGCCAGCAGTGCACAAGCGGTGGAAGGCTACCCACTGGATTACCAGGTGCGCCCGGACGATGCGCCGAAGCCGAAAAATATGTACGGGGCTAGTAAGGCGTTTGGCGAAGGGATCGCCGCCTATTTTGCCCATCAGGAGGGGCTTTCTGCACTGTCGGTGCGGATTGCCAACTTTACGACGTTGGAAGCGGGCCAGCAGATCAGCGCGCGGGATATGAGCGCCTTCCTGAGCCACCGGGATGCCGCCGATCTGCTCGATCGCTGCATCCGCGTTACCCACGTGCAGCATGCGGTGGTGCATGGCATCTCTAACAACCGCTATAAGCGACTGTCGTTAGAGGAGACCACGCGACTGCTGGATTACTACCCCGAGGACGATGCGTTTACCCTGCTCGGGTTTAGTTAAGCGGGCGCAGCACGGCAGCGAACCCGGTGAAGGAATGTCTGCCGTTCACCACATTACGGCTTTTCAGCAATCTTGCGCAGATACTCGTTATTTTTGAAGGCGATGATCACCATTTCAAAACCGACACGGGTAAACACGCCACCAATGATGATGCCCAGCAGACCACGGAAAAACTCACCATAGAACATCGAGCCAATCCCGCCGACCAGAATGCCCAGCAGGCAAAGCCAATAAACGCCGGTAATGATTTTCGGCGTCAGCATCGCATCAAAAAAGAAAATATTTTTCATCGTGTATCCCTTCATTCGTTAAGGTTGACCGTTCCTGAGCGGCAAAGCGCCCTCAAGCTGGAATGAAGTATACTGGCCAAAGATGACAAAAGGTAAGAATACATGATGGATTGTTTTCCCTACGTTTAAAGACGTAGCGATGCTCAAGCCGGCTCTAACCCGGAAAAAACTCCCAAGTTAGAACAGATAACTCTACCCCTTCTGAATACTAATCTGCCAGCGGGCATCACCGGTCTGCTGGAAATCCGTCACGCTGTGTCCTGCCTCAACCGCCCAGCGCGGCAGATTTTCCGTGGCCTGAGCGCAGTCATATTCAATCACCAGCAGGTCACCTGAACCCAATTGCTCAATGTGCTTTTTGGCTTCCATCAGCGGGAACGGGCAAAGTTTACCGGTGGTATCCAGAGTGATCGTTTTCATAGTCCTCAAGCCTCTTTTGTTTTAATCGATTGATTCGGAAGAATAATAGTGAAATAACTGACCACCCAACTGCCCAACAGGATGCACGGAATAAACAGCCAGCCCTGCCAGGAGAACCAGGCGGTATTGACGATGGTATTACCCAGCATACAGCCCCCAGCCAATCCGCTGCCGATCCCCATCAATCCGCCCCCAAACAGGCTTTTGACCATTGTCGGGAGGCCGGGCGAGCGCAGCCGCAACTCCTGGCTTCTCCAGGCAGCCACCAGCGCACCGGCAAAAATCCCGATCAGCAGATAGCCTGCCCAGCCAAAGAAGCCGGTTTTACCCTCGGTGATTAACGAAAACAGCTGTGCGCTGGGGCCACTAATCCCCAGACCGCCAACCCGGCCCGCCTCTAGGCTGGAAGGCCATGCCAGCAACGCAATAACGCCGATCAATACGGCACTGACGAAGGGATGCCAGCGAGCTTCGAACAGCCAGTGGGCAATGCCCTGCTTGCGCGGTTTAGGTTGCGGAACGGGGAAGGATTTACGTTTCAGGTGGCGCCAGACCAGCACACCGGTCAGCACGGTTAGCACCGCTACAGCAGGCCAGGGAGACATGCCGAACGTCTGCATCAGCGAAGCGTCCGGTAAGGCAGGGGCGTTGATGGGCGCGAACAGCTGTTTGCCACCCGGCTGGCGGATATACCAACTGGCGACCACAAAACCGATCACGGCAATCATACTTCCGGCCAGCCCTTCGGCAGCGCGATAGTAAGCTCCTGTGGAACAGGAGCCTGCCAGCCCCATGCCGATACCGAAGGTTACCCCACCGACCAACGTCGCCAACCAGCGGAAATCCCCGCCGGGCAGTTTAGCCCAACCGAGGGCCACGAAGGCGAACAAGCCGATGCTTTGCAAGGTGATGATAATGAGGATAGCGAGGGTCATGCGCCCGTCGCGGAACAGATAGAGGTCTCTCAGACCGCCGGCCATACAAAAGCGCCCGCGTTGCATGATAAATCCAAGAAGGAACCCCAGAAACAGACCTGTCATAAGGGAAGACTCCTTTTTATGGCGATGCCATAACCAGATTGTAAAAGGCGTACCCTGGGTAGGGCGCAAGCATTTTACTCGCTAGAGACAGAGAAATCACATAAATAGGAGGGTTATTGAGGAAGTGATCGTGTTTCCGATGTTGGTGCAGGCCAGGTTGGCAAAAATTCAACCTGCGGGGGAGTTCTGCTATCATCCACAATAATGTGGGGAAAGCCCGGTGTTGCACAGTTGAGGTATGATTTAAAGATGGATACACAGGCAAGCCGTACAACGCCAGTTTTGTCGGTTTTTGATTTTGACGGCACGCTGACGCACCACGACAGTTTTATCCCATTTCTGCGTTTCGCTTTTGGGCGTCGCGTATTTGCCCGGCGCTTATTGCAGCTGGCGCAGCCTGCGTTTAAGCATATGCGCAAAAAACTCACCCGTGACGAACTAAAAGAAACCCTGATTAAGGTTTTCCTGACCGGGGTAGATGAGCACTGGTTCCGTCAGCAGGCGGAAGCCTTTTGTTCGGCCTATTGGACCAAGCTGATGCGCCCTTCCGGGCTGATTGCGGTTGCCATGGAGGTCAGTTCTGGCGCTGAAGTCACGATTTGTTCCGCTTCACCGGCCCTGGTACTACAGCCGTTTGCCGATCGTTTGGGCATCAAGCTGATTGGTACTCAGTTGGAAGTGGTCGATGGGAAGCTCACCGGGCTGATTACTGGCCATAATTGCCGCTGTGGGCAGAAGGTTGAACGCCTGGAAAGTATCTATGGCCCACTGGGGAACTATCATCTCAGAGCCTGGGGCGATACCCGTGGGGACTATGAACTGTTGGCTGCGGCCCAGGATGCACACTGGCGGCATTTCCATCCGGCCTGGTCAAAGCGCCGCTCTGCGGTCAAAAGGCTGCGCGTTGCAGAGCCTAATGTGATCAGCAAGACCGATCAGTAATCCATCCCTTCAGCAATCCGTTTCGCCCCTCACCCCAACCCTCTCCCACAGGGAGAGGGAGCTGGTATGGTGCCGTAATCAGGTACCGTGATCGACCTGCTCCCTCCGCGAAAAACAGCGGGTACGGTCACGTGCTCGATAAAAGAGTGCTGGTTTAATGGGGTGGTCAGGTAGATTGCTGCAACCAATCGCACACTCGATCGGTCCCCTCTCCCTGTGGGAGCGGAGCTGGTTCTGAGCAGCAGTCAGGTGCCGTGATCGACCTGCTCCCTCCGCGAAAAACAGCTGGTACGGTCGCGTGCTCGATAAAAGAGTGTTGGTTCAATGGGGTGGTCAGGTAGATTGCTGCAACCAATCGCACACTCGATCGGTCCCCTCTCCCTGTGGGAGAGGGTTAGGGTGAGGGGCCATCGCGGTACGTTATGTATTTATTTAACTGTCTGATATTAACAAGTTAAAAAATAATCCGGTCCGCCTTGGCGGCGTCATACCACTCTTTAAACTCCTCCAGCAGCAGATCGTACAAACGGTCTTCTTTCATCGTGGCAAAGTCATCAATCGCGAAGAAGTTGGTGTTATCCACCCGGCGATCGGTGAAGGTATCCAGCTTTTCCAGCACGCCGTAGTTCGAGCCCCCCAGGCCGACAAACTTCCAGAAAATCGGATAGTTGGCCGAGCGCTTGATCGCCTCTTTGATCTGGCGCGTCTTGCTGATGCCGCCGTCGGTAATAAACACCACGTATACCGGCATATCGCTGTGTTTAAACGTATCGATCAGCTCTTCCATCACCGGCGGCTCATTATTGGTGCCGCCCAGCTTTGGCAGGATTTCCCACATTGAGCGCTTGCCGCTGCCCTGGATCGCCTTGATATAGCCATCAAGATTATCCAACGTCACATCGGGATATTTGGCATGTTTTTCGGCAAAGCCCCAAACGTCCATCGAGCCATCATCATCAAACTGCACGGCCAGCACGGCGATGCGATCCAGTACCGCCTGCACATTGCCCTTTTTGAACTGCCCGGTCATCGATCCTGAAGCATCCAGCACGAACGCAACCTTGGCCTTTATCGACTGCAGATTGAATTTAGCCAGGCTGACGGTGACGTTCTTCGCCAGGCTCACCAAATGCGGGGCTTTATCCTGCAGTTTTTTCTCCAGGCTGACGGTCGGCGGCGGAGTAGCAGGCGCAGCTGGCTGAGCTACATCAACACCATAGTTTAACGCCAAGGGCTCCAAGCCACCGTTAAACCCTTGCCCCAGAGCACGCAGCTTCCAGTTACCGGCATGGCGATAAATTTCGGCCACAATCAGCGCTTTCTCCTGACGGCCTGGGGTTTCTACGCTGTATTGGGCAACGTTCTGCGCATCCATTTTCAGGTGTTGTAGCCCAGAGATAGCGTCCAAACCATCAATCACCAAAGTGATGGCAATCTTGCTGACATCGGCGTCAATTTTGCTTAGATCTAACGATAGGGTGCTGCTTTGGTGGGTGGTTTGCAAAACGACGCTGCGGTTAGGGGTAGCGGTTTGATTGAAGAAGATAAAATCGGCATCACCACGAACTTTGCCCTCAGCATTCAGCAGGAATACCGCGGTATCAGGCTCACTCTTAAAACCAGGGTTGGCGGGGTACTGCAGTGTCAGGTTGAGCGAGGTGCCATTGACCACCAGGTTCTGGCCGGACTGTAAAATCATCAGGATAACCTCCTGTTAAAATAGCTTTTCCATAACGGGGATATTGGCGGGTAGGCCCCTCACCCCAACCCTCTCCCACAGGGAGAGGGAGCTGAAAGCCCCTGCTCTGCTGGAAGAAAGAAGATCATCTCAGCAAAACTTGAGCGCCCCCTCATCTAAAGTCGCGTACAAGGAGAGGGAGCTGAAAGCCCCTGCTCTGCGGGAAAAAAGAAGATCATCTCAGCAAAACTTGAGCGCCCCCTCATCCAAAGTGAGCGCGAAGAGAGGGGGCTAATTCAGTGTCTTAGATATTCACGCCATGCTGCAAGGCCAGCGCGGACAGGCCACCGGCAAAACCTTGGCCCACGGCCTTGAACTTCCACTCGGCACCGTGGCGATACAGCTCGCCGAATATCATCGCAGTTTCGGTAGAAGCATCTTCAGACAGGTCGAAGCGGGCGATTTCGGTGCCGTTATCGTTGTTGTAAATGCGCATGTAGCTGTTGCTGACCATGCCGAAATTCTGTTTACGCGCTTCGGCATCATAGATGGTGACGGCGAAAACCAGTTTCTTGACTTCAGCAGGCACTTTGCTCAGCTCAATTTTGACCTGCTCATCATCGCCATCGCCTTCACCGGTGCGGTTGTCGCCCTGGTGCTCAACGGAACCACAGGTGCTCTTCTTGTTGTTGAAGAAGATAAAGCTGCTGTCGCCCAGCACTTTACCATCATCACCAACCATAAATACGGAGGCGTCCAGGTCAAACCCTTGGCCATCGGTGACGCGCGCATCCCAACCCAAGCCAGCCATGGCAATGTTCATGGTGGGTGCTTCTTTGGTCAGGGATACGTTACCGCCTTTTACGAGAGAAACTGCCATTTTAAAGCTCCTGCTTTGTAGGGGATGATACGGGCAGTGGTGTACTGCCCGTCATATTAACCAGCTTATCGATCAGGACGCGTTGATGCCGTACTGAGCACACACGGAAGCCAAGCCACCGGCATAACCCTGACCCACCGCGCGGAATTTCCACTCGGCACCGTGGCGATACAACTCACCAAACAGCATGGCGGTTTCGGTAGAGGCATCTTCTGTCAGGTCATAACGGGCCACTTCGGTCTGGTTGTCATCGTTCACCAAACGGATAAAGGCACCGGATACCTGGCCGAAGCTCTGACGACGAGCCTGTGCATCGTGGATAGTGACCACAAACACGATTTTGTCGACATCAGCTGGGATCATATCCAGTTTGATTTTCAGAGACTCGTCATCGCCGTCGCCTTCACCGGTACGGTTGTCACCGGTATGAGTCACGGAACCGTCCGCAGAGGTCAGGTTGTTATAAAAAATGAAATCAGCATCACCGCGCACTTTCCCGTTTGCGGCCAGCAAGAATGCAGAGGCATCCAGGTCAAAGTCTTGACCATCGGTGGAGCGTGCATCCCAACCCAGACCAATCAACACATTCTTCATGGTTGGGGCTGCTTTACTCAGGGAAACATTACCGCCTTTAGATAAAGAAACACTCATTGTTCTAACCTCTCAAAAAGTAAACTCATTCAAATGGATTTCAGCTGGATAGGAGATCAGCTCTCCTTTTTCTCCTCGGCGTCGGGCTTGCCTGGGAACATGACGCTCGCGAGAATACCCACCGCAAGAACGCCCAGCACGACAAAGAGACTAGCCGTTGCTGAAATGCTGTACCCATGATGCCAGATGTGGTCGGTGGCATTAAGACCCAGTTTCACCGCAATGAAGAACAGCAACACAATAACGGCTTTTTCCAGATGCGTCAGGTACTGCTTCAGGGCTTCCAACACAAAATAGAGCGTACGCAGACCAAGGATGGCAAACATCATGGCGCTATAAACAATCAGCGGTTCACGGCTTACCGCAATGATGGCCGGTACCGAGTCAAACGCAAACATCACGTCGGACAGTTCAACTACGGCCACACACAGCATCAGCGGTGTAGCATACCGCCAGGCTTTGGCACCACGGCCAATGGTGACATCCTTGTTTTCCGGTTTAGCCAACTCTTCATCAACTTCTTTCTGGCTTAACAGGAAGTCGTGACCTCTGAGCTTCGGCCAAATCGGGAAGAACCGTTTCACCATGCGATACGCCAGGTGCTGCGAGTAGTCTTCGATCTCATCACCGTCATCGCCACTGCGTAACATCATAACCGCCGTCCAGGCCACGATCAGCGCAAAGACAATTTCAACGTATGGTCCGAGGCTGAGCAAGCCGGTACCGATGGCAACGAAGATGCCACGGAACACGATGGCCCCGATAATGCCCCAGTAGAGCACGCGGTGACGGAAACGATCCGGCACGGCGAACCACGAGAAGATCGCCATCATGACAAACAGGTTATCAACCGACAGCACTTTCTCTAACGCATAACCGGTGACAAACAGGCTGGCCACTTCGGCGCCGTGGTGGATATACAGGAAGCCGGCAAACGCCATCGCCACCGCGACCCAGAACACCGACCATAAGGCTGCGCTCTTGAGCGAAATAGGCTTGTCATCGCGGTGCATAAACAAGTCAATAAAAATGGCCCCGACAGCCAATACTATGAAAACAATGACGGTCTCGGTCGGGAAGCCGATGTGCGTGGATACCATATTAACCTTCTGAAGATATTACATTAAAGACCGAATTCGGCCGCATCAAAGCCCAGAGCAGCCACAATTTCGCGTACCGCTTTTTGCTCATCCTGATCGAAGTCACCGTCGCTTTTGGCTACGGCGATACCAACACGGATGGCCAACTGGGCCGCTTCCGGCTGATCTTTCAGCGCCAGGATGTACTTCATGGTTTCGCCTTTACCGATTTCGACATCGAACTCAAAGCTGGCGATCAGTTTGTTAAAGAATTCGATGACTTCCGTAGTCTCGAAAACCTTCAGCTCATCGGATGCGTGGAGGAAACCGATCATCTTCTGTTTTTCTTCAGAGCTGACGCCATCGCTGGCCACGGCGATACGTGCGCACACGGCCACGGTACCCTGCATGAACTTTTTGTTCTTGAAACGGCCAACCTGCTTGGTCAGCTCGTCGCGGCTGGCATTGAATGCCCCTTTAACCTTGTTGAAAAAACTCATGGTGAAATCCTCTGTGAAATTGATTACTTTGACCCTGCTCTCCAGCTGAAACCCCAGCCGAAAGCCTGATCCATGTCACTATGACCGTTAAAGAAGCGGTTGATACGCTCAACCTTGATACTGCCGTTCTCGTTAACCAGGCGTGCAATGGCACACATGTTGCGGTTGTTCTGGCCTTCCGACATCCGCGTTTCAATCGGTGGCTGCTCTGGCACGTGCAGCGTCACAACGCCGTCCGTTTTATCCCAGCTCGCGACCCCTTCGTAGATGAAGGCAAACACCAGCACTTCGCGGATATGTTTCCATTCCCCCCCGTTGATATGCAGCCATTCGCCGTCCGAAACATCACCAGTACGGTCATCACCTTGCAGTTGGACAAACGGCTCGCGGTTGTAGTCACCAAAACGCTTACCAAGCGCCTGGATCACCGTTTTTTCCCCGTTGGCCATTTCAACAAACGCCCCGAGATCGAGATCGACGCCCTTGTTCGAACTGAACATCGCCCGTAAACCCGTCGGGCCGCTGCCGCGATGCCAGTTCAAGTTGATACGGATTTGCCCAAAGTTATCCCGCTTGGTCAGGCTGATAGCCGGTTTTTCTTTGGTCAACGACACTTTGCTCAGGCTGATTTTGGCTGGCTCCGGCGTTGGGGCCGGTGCAGGCGTTGGCGCAGGAGCCGCTGCCGGTGCTGGAGCATCCGCCACATCCACACCAAAATGTTCAGCCAGCGGTTTCAGCCCGCCGTTGAAGCCCTGAGCGATAAAGCGGAACTTCCATTCGCTGTTACGACGGTAAAGCTCACCCAGGATCAATGCGGCTTCCTGGCGGCCATTCAGCTCAACGGTGCCCACCAGCAGCACTTCGTTATCCGCTTCAATCTGGATCAGCAAACGTTGCAGGCCCGCGACGGTTTGAACCCCTTCACAGGTCACCGTAAAGGCGACTTTCTGCACGTCTGGGTGCAAACGGCTGACGTCTACCGCGAAGTTGGAGTTATGACCTTCTTGGGTCAGGGCAACCGTGGCGTCATCGCTCTTGGGCTGACCATAAAAGATCATGTCCGCGTCGCCCTTCACTTTGCCATCGGCATACAGGCGGAAAGCGGAGGCATCAACCGGTGCGCCGGACACCACGCGCACGGTTAATAATTTAGCTGGAACTGGGGCATTGGCCCCCGGAGTCATATTCATTAGCGCACCACGGTAGCGACGATGTCAGCATGCATGTCATCAATGGTTCTGCCGCTGCAGGCTTTGCCATGCGCGGTAAAATCCCACTGGCCATTGTTACGACGAAGTGAAGCAATCACGATACCGGTATGAGCGCCCTGCTCTTTCAGCTCATAGCGTGCCAGCTCCTTGTTGGCCTGATCGACCACGCGGCAAAACGCGTTTTCCACATCGTTGAACGACTGCCCACGGAAGCTGTTGACGGTAAAGGCCAGGTATTCCACCTGAGCAGGCAGTTTTGCCAGCTCGACCAGGATGACTTCGTCATCACCATCGCCTTCGCCGGTCAGATTGTCGCCGCTGTGCACCACTGCGCCACAGCGAGACTTGAGCTGGCGGAACCAGATGGTGTCGATGGTCTTGCCATCTTTGTCCAGCAATACGCAGCCAGCATCGAGATCGATGGCATCACTGCCGCCGCCGAACATCTTGCTCAACAGGCCACCTTTCTTCTTGATCGGATCCCACCCCAGGCCGAAGTGCAGCTGGTTGATGGCAGATGACTGCTTGCTGAGCGAAACGGTCTGGTTCTTGGTTAATGAAACCATGGTCTAAGTTCCTTCAAGTTGGTATTGAAAACAGTGATTTTTTTACACCAAATTCCATGAGTAAAAAATCATATCATGATGTTGTTCTTGCACAACCCATTTTTGCTTTCAAACAGCCTTAATTTAGTTAACTACATATTTTATATTGATTTATTTTTTTCACACTTGGTAAACCTTTGGCCGAAACATTCATTTTATGCCACTTTTCAAGGTATCTTTTCACTTCCAGACTGACATCATGTTATGATTGACATCGCCATCGGGTGGCCTCAACCCACAGCGATCCTTTTAACCATCAAGCCTTGAACGGTAAAAATCAAAAAATGACACTCAAAATGTGGCTTATGGAAGGTTTATCTTCCCAGCGGGATATTATTCAAGGCATCGTTTCATTGGTGAAAGCCAAGCAAACTGCCGTGACGGTGGTTGCCTCACACCGTAATGAACGTAACGAGATCCTCTCCCAGGCAGACGTCGCCTTGTTCGAACCGAAAGAGGACGAACAGCGGCTACCCTTCATTCTGTCTACGGTGAAACAGTGCGGCATCCAAGCCATCCACACGGGCCGCAACACGCAGTGGTTCGAGGCCCATCGGCAACAGATCGAGGCTGCCGGTGTCACACTGACCACCGGTGCCACCAGCCAGGCGATGTTTGAGCTGGCCGATGACAAAGTGGCATTTGCCCAGGCCATGGAGCAACAAGGGCTGCCTGTCGTCCCCTCTCTGCGCATTGAGTCGGTGGCCGAGCTGCGCGATCTGATTAGCCGTTCCCCTTTCTCTGGCGCGCAGCTGTGCGTCAAACCGGTAAAGGGTATTTATGGCATGGGATTTTGGCGTTTTGATGAAAGCGTGGGCCCAATGGCCGCCTTTACCCATCCGGAAAACCGCAAAGTGAACCCACAGCGCTACCTCAGTGCTTTGGCGGACGCTGGCGAGTTTGAGCCGCTGGTGCTGATGCCTTACCTGCCTGGCCCTGAATACTCCGTCGACATGTTGGTTGATCGGGGCACGGTTCTAGCTGCCGTGGCACGTAGAAAAGAAGGGGCGCTGCAATATCTGGAAAACCACGGCGAGGCGTTTGAACTCGCTAAAGCCTGTGCCACCGCGATGCAGGCCGATGGCCTGGTCAACGTGCAAACCCGCAACGACACCAGCGGGCGTCCGGTGCTGTTGGAAATCAACCTGCGCCCGTCTGGCGGTATCGGTTATACCCGTTTCAGCGGCGTCAATCTGCCGGGCCTGTTTGCCCTGTATAAGCTTGGCGTAATGAGCCAGCAGGAAGTGATTGATGAGGCCAAAGCCGCATTCTCGCCAGCGATCGTCCGCTCTATTACCGATGTCGTCAGATATCACCCCGTGCTCGACAATCTGCTGGTGAAGGACTAACCCATGCTAAATACCTATTCCCGCACGCTGTCTTGCGGCACGCTGAAAGTAACCCCAACGGGCGGCACGATCGCACTGGATGAGCTGTTTGACGTAGCCGAAAGGCGCAACCCGAAACGCGCGTTTCTGTTCGTCAGCAAGGTGCTGGGCCGCCATATTCCGGTAAAGCCGAGCGTTATGCGCGCCGTCTATCAGCAATTGGCCGTGCTGTTCCCGGCCTGTGAGCAAGGCCCGGTGCTGTTTATCGGCATGGCGGAAACCGCCGTCGGATTCGGTGCAGGTGTGTTTGACGAAGTCCGGGGCAACGTTAGCGACCCGGTGTATCTGACCTCAACACGTCATCCGGTAGAAGGGGGTGAGCTGCTGTGCGAATTCAAAGAAAATCACAGCCACGCCACCGACCACCTGCTTTATCTGCCACAGGATGCCGAACTCCGCCGCCGCGTGCTGGAAGCTAAAACAGTAGTGCTGATCGATGATGAAGCCACCACCGGCAACACCTTCATCAACCTGCTCCAGGCTTTACAGCAGGATGCCGGGTTACACAACATTGCCCGCGCCATCACCGTTACGCTGACCGACTGGAGCGGCGACGCCCTCGCCCAACGCAGCCCAATCCCTATTCAGTATGTGTCATTGGTTCAAGGTGACTGGCACTGGGAAAAAAATCCCGATGCTCCGGTGCCGGTGATGCCCGCAGTCAACGTAACCGCCACCGGTAGCGTACCGATCACCGGTAAACAAAGCTGGGGCCGTTTGGGTATCTCATCGCCAAGTGCGGATCTGGGGCGCGATATTCAGACGCATCCAGGGGAGAAATTACTGGTACTGGGCAGCAGCGAATTTGTCTGGGAGCCCTTCCTGCTGGCAGAACGCCTGGAAAAACAGGGGGCCGAGGTTAAGTTCAGCTCCACCACCCGTTCGCCGATTGCCACCGGGTTCGCCATCCAGTCCGCCATCGCCTTTGGCGATAACTATGGGCTGGGCATCCCCAACTTTGTCTACAACGTGGCCCACCAGCAGTTTGACCGGATCCTGTTGTGTATCGAAACCCCTGCGGCAAGCGTTGATCCCGCGTTAATTGAGGCGTTAAAACAGGTCGCCCCAACCGTTGAGGTCGTAAGCTATGAATAAGCCGGTCATTTTCTCCGATCTGGACGACACCCTGTTCCAGACGCGCCGCAAGATGGTCGATGAGCTCGACCTGGCCCCGTATCGCACCGGCGCCCTGGATCGTAGCCTGGAGCCACGCAGCTTTATGACCGAAGAACAGTCGATGCTGGTGGACTGGATGCTGGAGCATGCGGAGCTTATCCCTGTGACCGCACGTGGCACCGAAGAGATTGCCCGGGTGAGTATCCCGTTCAAGTCATGGGCGGTTACCACGCACGGTGCAGTGATCCTCAACCCACAGGGGCAGCCAGATCAGGCATGGCAGGCGCTGATGCTGGAAAAACTGCAACCTTATGCTGCCAACCTGCTGGGGATGCAACGCAAGATCACCGAGCTGATGGCCGAACGCAACATCAATGGTTGGGCGCGTATCAACTATGAATACGGTGACACGCCGGTCTATCTGGTGATGAAGCACCGCGATAGCACCCGCCTGGACGAGCTTTACGCCATCGCCGATGAGATTGAGCAGTTGTTCCCTACCAGCGGCTATTACGTCCACCGTAACAGCAACAACGTTGCCTGGCTGCCGACCGTGGTAGAGAAAGGGCTGGCAGTGACTTTCCTGCTGGAAAAACTGCGGCTTGAACGCGGCGTGTTCCCGGTTATCGGGTTGGGCGACAGCCTCAGCGATCATCGTTTTATGAAGCTTTGCACCTGGTTTGGCCTGCCGCGCCAGAGCCAGTTTGCCGAAGCGATCTCCCGCCATATTTTCGGAGAGCAGTAATATGTCTGATTTTGTGCCCTTTTCCGGCTCATACCTGCCCGAGGACGTTCACTTTCTGCTGCAACCGGTAGAAATGGAAATGACGCCGGTCGATCAGAAAGAACAGCTGATCCAGTCCGGTGCCCGTCACTACTCGGAGATGTTGAGCCAGGAACCGGAGCCGACCCCTTCACACCTCGACCTGTTTGCCCGTGCACTCGACCAGGGAGCAGGACGCCTGGCAAAAGAAGTCTCGATGCTGGCCCTTGCGCTGATTGAACGGTTCGGCGATACGCCGATAGTTCTGGCCAGCCTGGTGCGTGCCGGTGTTCCGCTGGGGGTGATGCTCCAGCAAACGCTGCGGGCGATGGGCAAAGAGTCGTATCACTACGGCATCAGCATCATCCGCGACCGAGGCATTGATTCGGTGGCACTCGACTGGATTGAAGCGCGCCACGGCACCGAAGGGATAGTGTTTGTTGATGGCTGGACGGGCAAGGGAGCCATAACCGGCGAACTGATCCGCTCCCTCAACAACCGGCCTGGTTATCCTGCTCAGCCCCGCCTGGTGGTACTTGCTGACCCGTGTGGGTGTTCGTGGCTGGCCGCCAGCGACGACGACTGGCTGATCCCGTTTGGCATTATGGGCGCGCCGGTTTCCGGCATGATCTCACGCTCCATCTGGTCAAACGAAGGCCTGCACGGCTGCGTACAATGCGATCATCTCGCCCAGTTTGAATGCAGCCGTCTGCTGGTGGATACCGTGGCACAGTATCGCGCAACGCTAGACACAGCGGCGCTTGAGCCCTGCACGCAGGATGCGGAGAGAAAAGCGTACCTGAAACAACAAAGTGAGAAGGTGGTTAACCACCTCGCCGAAAAATATCAGATTGCCAGTATTAACCGAATTAAACCAGGGATCGCAGAGGCTACGCGCGCTGTGCTACGCAGAGTACCGGATCACGTCTTGGTCCGTGCGGTAGACGATCCCGACGTCGCGCTGCTGGTTTATCTGGCACGCGAAAAGGGGCTGACCATTACCGAAGTCGGTGATGAGATCGGGCAGTACCGTGCGGTAACCATTATCAAGAAGGTGCACTAATGAACCAACGACTTTCCCCTTGGCGGCTGGGTGCTTCACTCTATATGCCCGCCACCAGAACGGATATCGCCGATACGATCCTTAATAACAAGATCGCCGGTTTACGCTCGCTGATCGTCTGCCTGGAAGACGCGGTCAGCGACGAAGATATTCCCCAGGCGCTGGACAACCTGCGCGAACTCACCCAAACGTTGGCCCAGGCAAAGGCAGCGGAGGGCAATGACCACTGGCCGCTGGTGTTCGTACGGCCTCGCCATAAAGAAATGGGTAAACAGCTGCTGGCGAGCATGGATTTCAGCGCAGTGGACGGCTTGGTGTTGCCCAAATTCACGCTGGCTTCTCTGCCTTACTGGTGGAACATGATGCAGGACTCGCACCTGTGCATGATGCCCACGCTCGAGACAGAAGAAGTGTTTGACGTGCTGCAAATGCGTGAGCTAGCCAATACCCTGCATCACCATCCGTGCTATCGGCGCATCATCGCCCTGCGTATCGGTGGCAACGATCTGATGAACGTGGTGGCACTCAGAAGGCCACGTAACCTGACGCTGTATGACGGCCCGATGGGTTATGTGATAAAAATGCTGGTCGCCGTGTTTTCCCCACGTGATTTCGCCCTGACGGCACCGGTTTGTGAGCATATTGACGATCATCAGATTATGGATAGGGAATTGGCGCTCGATATCGCCCATGGCCTGGTCGGCAAGACGGCGATCCACCCGAATCAGATCGGCAAGATCGAAAAGGCGTTGATGGTGCAGGCAAACGATCATACCGATGCGTTGCGGATCCTTAACTCCTCGCAGGCGGTGTTTAAATCACAGGGAACCATGTGCGAACCGGCAACCCATCGCCGTTGGGCGTCAGAGATCCTGGCGCGTGCTCAGGTATACGGAATTGCCAGCGAGTCATCTCAGGAAAGCCACCGGTTTAGCATTAACGCAGGCAGTCATTAATCATGCAACTCAATACGCGACAGGCACGGATCTATAAGCTGGCTATTCTGCTCAGTGCGGGTAAACCCGTATCCGCAGACAAGATCATCACAGAGTTAGACTGCTCGGGGCCAACCCTGACACGCGTGCTTAAGGAACTGAGGGAATCCTATGAGGCGGAGATCAAATACCGCAAGGCCACTCACTCCTATCAGTTGACTGTACCTGGGCATTTAGACAAGAAGACGTTTCGCCGTATGCACGATGCGCTGGCGGCTAACTCGGAGCTGAAAACCAGCGAAACCGTCAGCCGGGTGTATCTGGATAAAGAGAAGAAAAAAGCCGTGTCGCTGTCATTGAAAATGTCGGTGCTACGCAAAATCGATCGCTTATCCAGAGTGACGGAAACGACCCGCAGCGAAGCGGTGGATATGGTTGTCGAACGCTGTATTGACGACCTGGTGCGCAGCATTCAGGCCAGCAAGCAGAAGCCGTAATACCCTCACCCTCTCCCACAGGGAGAGGGAACCGATCGAGCAAGTCTGAAAACTCGGAAACGCACCTTGTATAAGGGGACGATCGAGTTTCCTCTTTACTTCCAAAAGAGCCGGGGCTAGCAGCTCCCTCTTCCTATACGAAATGAAGGGGGCAGTCTGTGCTACAACTCAACGACATCCTCTACATCAGCTCTGTTACAGATCAACTCCAGTACCCGACCACAACTTCGCGCTGGCTCCCTCTCCCTGTGGGAGAGGGTCGGGGTGAGGGGAGAAAGCGATCGCAAAATAAACAAATCTACTCCTGCAAACGTGGGTATTTCTGTTGAGATAACGACCAGAACACTTATTATGTAAAACTCGGCACTCAATAAGGGAATACGATGAGAAGACTTCCGGTCTATCTGTTACTTGATACTTCGGGCTCCATGACGGGCGAACCCATTGAAGCGGTCAAAAATGGAGTGCAAACGCTGCTCTCCACCCTGCGACAAGATCCCTACGCCCTTGAAACCGCCTATGTTTCCGTCATTACCTTTGATTCTTCCGCACGCCAGGCGGTGCCCCTCACCGATCTGCTGAGCTTCAAGCTGCCAGAACTGGTGGCCAGCGGCACCACCGCGCTGGGTGAAGCCCTCTCCCTGGTCGCCACCAGCATCAGCAACGAAGTGCAGAAAACCACCGCCGAGACCAAAGGCGATTGGCGCCCGCTGGTGTTCATCATGACCGATGGCTCACCAACGGATGACTGGCGCAAGGGCGTCAGCGACTTTAAAGCCGCCAGAACCGGCGTGGTCGTTGCCTGTGCCGCTGGCCACAGCGCCGAAACCAAAGTACTCCAGGAAATCACCGAGATCGTGCTCCAGCTGGATACGGCGGACTCCACCTCGATCAAAGCCTTCTTTAAATGGGTGTCGGCCAGCATTTCCGTCGGCAGCCAGAAAGTCGAGTCAGGTAAAAAGGAAGTCATTGGCCTGGACGATTTACCGCCACCACCACCCGAAGTTAACGTTGTTCTATAAAACATATTCAAGGAGATTTTATGTCAGTCAGTTTGCGTAAAGGACAAAGCGTCAGCCTGCGTAAAAACGAACACGACCTTTCCTCAGTCACCATTGGGCTCGGCTGGGATATCAATGAAGAGAAGAAAGGCCTGCTGGGTGGTCTGTTTGGCAAGAAAGAGCCGGAGTATGATCTCGACGTCATTGCCTTCCTGTGCAATGCCCAAGGCAAAGTCGCCGATCTGGGCGATGTGGAAAACGGTCGGCCTTCACTGGTTAACGGGGATATCATTTTCTTCAACAGCCTGCGCCATAAGTCTGGCCACATCTGGCTGACCGGCGATAACCGCACCGGCGCTGGCGACGGTGATGACGAGCAGATTATCGCCCAGTTGAACTCCCTCGATCCCAAGTACGAAAAAATCGTTTTCATCGTGCAGATTTATAACGGCTTGGAGCTGAAACAACACTTCGGCAAGGTACAAAACGCCTTTATCCGTGCGGTGGATGCCAAAAACGTGGAAATGGCGCGTTTCGATCTTTCAGGCGGGGCCGCCTTTGATGGCCAGCGTTCCATGCTGTTTGCCGAGCTGGTGCGTGAAAGCACCGGCTGGAAGCTGAACGCCATTGGCGAACCTTCCGAGTCCGACTCCTTCGTGTCCCACTTGAAGAACTACCTGCAATGAGAAGATTACCCGTTTACCTGCTGATTGATACCTCCGGGTCGATGCGCGGTGAATCTATCCATGCCGTTAACGTGGGCATTCAATCAATGATGAGCGCGCTGCGCCAGGATCCGTATGCGCTGGAAAGCGTGCATATCTCCATCATCACCTTTGATAACGAAGCCCGGGAGTTTATCCCGCTAACCTCATTGGAAGAGTTCCAGTTCAGCGACATTGTCGTCCCCAGCGCAGGTGGCACCTTCACCGGGGCCGCGCTTGAGTGCCTGATCCAGTGCGTAGATCGGGATATCCACCGCTCCGATGGCGATCAGAAAGGCGACTGGCGGCCACTGGTATTCCTGATGACCGATGGCACCCCGTCAGACAGCTATGCCTATGGCGAGGCGATCAAAGAAGTCAAAAAACGTTCCTTCGGTTCCATTATCGCCTGTGCGGTCGGGCCGAAGGCCAAGCATGAACACCTCAAGCAACTGACCTCTCAGGTTGTGGCCCTCGAAACGCTGGATTCAACGGCCTTTTCCGGCTTCTTCAAATGGGTGTCGGCCAGTGTCGCGTCAGGCAGTTCCAGTGCGGGTGTTAACGCCGGGCAGGATAACCTCCCGCCACCACCACCGGAAATACAGCTGGTTCTGTAGCCAACAGGCAAAGCCTCTACCCGGAGCTTTGCCTGTTTTTTCATTGCCCCATGACGCGCATTTGCAAGAAGCATCCGCCTGACGAGGTTTTTAACCATGAGAAGACTGCCCATCTTCCTGGTCTTGGACTGCTCAGAGTCCATGATCGGGGAAAGCCTGAAGAAAATGAATGATGGCCTGCAAAGGATCGTCAGCGACCTGAAGAAGGACCCCCACGCACTTGAGACCGCCTGGATATCGGTGATTGCCTTCGCTGGGGTGGCAAAAACCATCGTACCGCTGGTGGAGGTGGTGTCGTTTTATCCCCCTCGCCTGCCGATCGGCGGTGGCACCAACCTGGGCGCGGCATTGCGTGAACTGACCCGTCAGTTGGATCAACAGGTCAGAAAAACCACCCAGGAACGCAAAGGCGACTGGAAACCAGTGGTGTACCTGCTCACCGATGGCCGCCCAACGGATGATACCGCCCCCGAAATCAAGCGCTGGAAAGAAAACTACGCCAATAAGGTCAACCTGATCGCCATCGGCCTTGGCCCTTCGGCGGATATGAACATCCTGCGGCAGCTGACCGACAACGTCTTGCTGTTCACCGACAGCCAGGAAGGGGATTTCGCCCAGTTCATCAAGTGGATCACCGCTTCTGTCTCAGCCCACAGCCGCAGTGTGGGGGAAGATGCTCCTCCGTTGCTCACCCACACCGATCATATAGTGCGGCTGGCTAAAGACGATATTGCCAGAGCCTACGACGAAAACTGCGTCACCCTGACGGGCCGTTGCAGCAAGTCACGTCGCCCTTATCTGATGAAATACGAACGCCCGGCCATCAATCTCTCCTCGCTGGATTTCAAGCTCAATATCAACGGCTTCAACCTCAACGGCTGCTTCCCGATCGATGAGGATTATTTTGCCTGGAGCGACGAATCGGCATCCGCCATTCAGGTCAATACCAGCGAACTGCACGGCGTGCCGGGTTGCCCGTACTGCGGCAATGCCAGCGCCTTTGCGATGTGTACCTGCGGCAAACTACTGTGTGTCAACGGCCCCGATGACGTTATCTGCCCATGGTGCGATAAGGGACTGACGTTCAGGGAAAACGGCGGCGACTCTGATTTCGACGTGACGCGAGGGAAAGGCTGATGCAAGACGTGGAGAAACTGCGCCAGAACGTACTCATGCTGATCCTGGCAGAAACGGGCGCAACAACGGATGACGCCCAGCTTGCCAGCCTGCAAGCCGATGATGAGATCGGCACCTTGCTGACCAACCTCATCACGAAAGTGACAGCCAAGACCCCCGTAGCGGTTGAGACAACAGAAGCTTCGCCGTTGGTTGCCAATGACGATACCTTGGCCGACGAACCTAAAGTGGTCCTCACCAAGAGCGATGACATCCCTGTTGTCGCCCCAGATATCGCAGGTCTGCCAACACCAGACGACTGGCAGAAAGCACCGTTTGAGCCACTGGAAGTGCAAGGAGATGCCACATTGCCTGAAGAAAGCGCCAAAGAAAACCTGAAGCCAGGCCAGATCCCGTCCGGCACCGCTACCCCGATTAGCACACCTCAGAACAATCAGCCGCAGGCAAAAATCAACGTGGCTAATGCCCGTACCGGCGTCCCCTTCCACTCTGAAATCGATATCATGCTGGATGATGGAACGACCGCCGAAGTGCTGGCCGTCGCGTTCTCTAAAGATATCGGCATCACCTTTGATCCGGCGACCTCTTCACTGGCAGGCACCGCCACCGAAAGCGGCGACTTTGACATCACGGTTACCTGGTCTTGCCCTGCTGCGCCGCAATGCACCACCCAAGTTCCCTTTATCGTTAACCCCGACCCGCGCAGCCTGTGGAAAATCCTCGAGCCGCCTGCCGATTCGCGCTATTTCAAACCGCACGTCGCCCATCAGCAGATCCTGGAGCCTGGTGTGAACATCGTGGCGGCCAGCCGCAGAGGGCGTTCACATGAACATGCGGGCACCTTCCGGGACGATGACTTCTACATCGCCAGCAATAGCGATAACGGCTGGAACGTCATGTTGGTGGCCGACGGAGCTGGTAGCGCTAAAAACTCGCGCGAGGGTTCGCGTATCGCGACTCAAACCGTGGGCGACTACCTGACTACCCTGCTGAATAGCGACAAAGGGCTGGAACTCAAAGCCTGCGTTGAAAACTGGGGAACTGACGATCAGCGGATAGTCTGGGAGGCATTTAATCGCCTATTCCGCCAGGCCGCGATCATGGCCGTTAACAATATCAGCAATGAATCCATCCGGGCCGAAGAGAGCGCCAAATCCTATTCCACCACGCTGCTGGTCACCGTTTCCTTGCGTACCGGGGCCGAGCTGTTCGCCGCCTCTTTCTGGTTGGGTGACGGTGCCATTGCGGCCTACGGGCCGGTGGGCAAAGTGCGCGTACTGGGCACGCCAGACAGCGGTGAGTATGCGGGCCAAACGCGCTTCCTGGATGCCGATGCCGTGAACGATACGAACTTCAGTAAGCGCATCAGCATCGGTAAATGGACCGAGGTCTCTCATCTGGTACTGATGACGGACGGAGTGTCCGATCCCCGGTTTGAAACGGATAATGGCCTGCAAAATAGCCAGAAATGGGACGATCTGATCGCGGAGCTGGCACCCTGCCTGAGCGACCCTGCGCAGCCCGCAGAGCGGCTGGCCGAATGGCTGAACTTCTTCTCCCCGGGCAATCACGACGATCGAACCCTAATCGTGGCGTGGTGAATGGATTGGACTACATAGCGGGTGAGTGAAATGGCAAATATTATTACCTGTACTACCAGGGATGGCGAAACCATCCAGTATGTCGATGAGATCATCGGCTCCGGCTCGATGAAGGACGTCTACTTTTCGCCGGATAAGTCATACGTAGTCGCGTTCTATAAAAAGCCGCAGAACGAGCAGGCGAAAGAACGCATTGAGATGATCACTGGCCGCTACCGGCAGAACATCTTTGAGCAAGCCGGTGGGGATTACTGGCAAGGGCTGTTTTGTTGGCCCACCAGCATAGTGGAACACGACGGCAAAATCGGCATCGTGGTGCCCACCTACCAGAGCCACTTCTTTTTTAAGTACGGCTCCAAGAATAACGACTTCCTGGGGATTAAAGGCCGCGAGAAGGAAGGCAAATGGTTTGCCAGCGCCAATAACCAGAACAAGTTCCTGGATCCGCGCGAACGTGGCAACACCCTGAATTACCTGAAGGTATGCCTGCTGCTGACCCGGGCCGTCCGGCGTATGCACGCCGCTGGCCTGTGCCATAGCGATCTGAGCTATAAAAACGTGCTGATCGACCCCGAACAGGGCCACGCCTGCATCATTGACGTCGATGGGTTAGTGGTGCCAGGTAAATATCCCCCAGACGTGGTGGGCACACCGGACTTTATTGCCCCGGAAGTGGTGAAAACCAGCCACCTGCCGAAGGAAGATCCGCAGCGCATTCTGCCAAGCATTGCCACCGACAGGCATGCATTATCCGTCCTTATCTACATGTACCTGTTCTTCCGTCACCCGCTGCGCGGCGGCAAGATCCATGACATGGACGATGAGATGCGCGATGAATCGCTGGCCATGGGTGAAAAGGCGCTGTTTATTGAACACCCGACGGACCACAGCAATGCGGTCAAACTCAACCAGGTCAGCCCTTCTTCGCTACCTTGGGCCGATCCGCAGAAAGTGCCCTACACCATTATGGGCCCCTACCTGACGCCGCTGTTTGAAAGGGCGTTTATCGAGGGTCTGCATGAACCCACAAGACGGCCAACTGCCGATGAGTGGGAAACGGCGCTGGTGAAAACGGTCGATCTAATCCAGCCGTGCCAAAACGCTGCCTGCGAACAGAAATGGTACGTGTTCTCCGGTAAAAACCGCCCAGCCTGCCCGTATTGTGGTACGCCGTTCAAGGGTAAGCTGCCGATCCTGAACCTTTACTCCTCGCGTAAAGCCGGAAGCTTCCGCCCCGACGATCATCGCCTGATGGTATGGAGCGGCCAGTCGATTTACGCCTGGCACGTTAACCGCCTGATCGCCCCCAACGAACGCACGCCGGACGCGCAGAAAAAACGCGTGGGCTATTTCGTATTCCATAACGATCAGTGGTGGCTGGTGAATGAAGGCATCAGCGGGCTGCTCTCCTTGCCGGATAAAAACCCGGTGGCGATCGGTGACAAGCTGGCGTTGAACGACGGTGTCCAGTTCGTGCTTTCCACCGAAGAAGGCGGCAGGCTGGTGGTGGTGCAGTTGGTGGAGAACTAAGCTTTGGTGAGTGCGGGGTGTGGCCCACCTCGCACTAGGTTATGGGGGAAAGGAAGGCCCACATCTGTACCCCTTAAAAAAACAACCATTAGTGCTTTCATTAACCTTTCACCCTTGGCGTAGCATCCTCTCCCACAGTGCTCCTCAATCTATCTGGGCTGCATTGCCACAACCAGTGGTACAGATCGTGACTGCGCTGGAATCCCAATTTTCGCATGGATGCCTGTTTATGGGCGCTGACGGTCTTGGTGCTGATCTGCAACTTTCTGGCGATCTGTGTAGGCGATAAGCCTGCTGCTATCGCCTGCAAGACTTCTCGCTCTCGCCGAGTGATCTTTTCGTAGTCAGGTACGTAGGGGGCATTATTATTGAGCTGCACGTCTAACAGACTATCCAGCAGTTGCATCACCGCCTCGGGTTTATCATTCAGGCCGATGTCTCCCTGTTGATAGGTGACCCCTTCTGTATTTTTTTCCGTATGAGGATTTGGTAGTGTTGATACCCATCCCCCCTCCAGTCGGCGTTGTTCTTGACAATCAGATCCGCAACGTTCAGATCAATAATACTCTTACCATCTGCATGGATAAATAGAGGGGATACTCCCCGGAGATAAAAATACCTTTCAAAAAGGTGGCGAATGCCTTGTAAGAAATAAAAATTGTTGCCCCACAGAGCAATGACCATGTGTGAGTTCATATTGACCCCTTCGCAGCCTAATTCTTTTTAAATAGTACCGTTGATTATGCGATACATCATTGGGATAAATCCCTAGCCCAGGTAGGTGTTGCAATACACCAGCGTAAGCTCTTTTGGTCTGGCACCGATGAGACATACGCCTTCTTTTTCTTTACCAGTTTCATCAGGTAGTAGCGAGAAACATAAATGTTGGTATCACAGTAATCGGCAATATCCCGGGTCTTGGGCCATTTATCTTGCGGAGGCAATGTGCCGAGCGGGCAATCAACACGGCTCAACACCTGCAACGCCGTCAGAACCTTGTCGAAGGCTGCATTATGTTTTTTATATTTCATTAGGTTAAACCTTTTCTCTTACGAGCTTTCGTGATGAGTCAGCCCGCGTTACAGGCCAAAGCCCACCGGTCAAAGCGGCAAACGGCATGCAGGTCCCGTCTGCTTGGCTTTCTGAGCGTATTTAATACCACATCGGAGTAAAGTATTTATAAACGTTACAATAACGAGTTTTAAATCTGACAAAATTAAATTTGCGATATAAAAATCCAGATCAATAATGATGAACACGATAATAACTCGCAATTTAGCCATAAAAACCACCTGCCAAGGCATTTATTGCGAAATTGCTTTGCTTATCAAAAAACACTTTTCAAAAATAAGGTTGGCCGTGATAATCCCGGCCTAAATTGATGACAAAGAAACATCTTAAGAATATATGAAATAAGTGTAGAGATTAATCCCAACAAAAATGAAAGATCAGGCTTTCGATTTAGATAATTATTGGATCAGGAAAACCGTCCACGTCCAGCTCAGCCAAACTGTGTATCCAGTGATGGAAAGGCAGCAGCACACTGAAATTTAACAAGTCTTTCACGCTTGATGGATAGCCAACCTCTCTCAATCCATTAAGCACAAAGTCTTGGCTTAAAAGCGCATAGGAATAGCATCAGGATGCTTTGCTCACTTCTTAAAAAAACTGACGGCATCAGTAGTGATGATTTTATTGAAGATACTTTGTCTGTTCGGATTGTTCAGATAAATGATGGCTCGTGGCTAATAATCAGCTACGAAATGATTGCATTCACTTTTTTAATACGTAAATAAGGAATTCATTATGCGTAAGTCTATTTTTACTCTGGCTCCGGTTGTTGCAGCTCTGTTGGCAGGATCTGGCGTGGCTCAGGCCGCGTCTAACGCCCAGATGACCATTACCGCCAACGTTGTGGCAGCGACCTGTGACGTTTCTCTCTCCAACGCTAGCCTGGACCTCGGTAACCATTCCAAATCTGCCTTCACCGCTGTGGCAACCCCGGTTGCCAACAGTGTGAAAACCTTCACCGTGGGTCTGAACAACTGTGAAACCCCGGCAGCAGCAGGCGATCAGGCAAGCCTGATTGTAAGCGGCCAGACGCTGGGGGGTAACCCGAACATCTTTAACAGCACCGGCACCAATACCGGCGTCATGTTAAGTGAAGTAACCACACCAGCAGCCTACATTACCGCTGGCCAAAAATTATCGGTAGCCAAAGCAGGTGAGACCCCGGAAGCAGGCGATTTCAACGCGAAATCCTTGAGCCTGCAGGCTGGTTTGGCCTCTACGTCTCTCACGCCAGATATCGGTATGGTTAGCGCCCCAATCCTGTTCAGCTTTGCCTACAACTGATGTGTTCCAGCGGGCCGATGGCCCGCCTTTTCAGGAGCCGCTATATGACACGCTTTATCTCCCTGTTTTCGCTGCTAGTGGCCCTGCTGGGTGCGCCGTTGGCTGGCTGGTCCGCCGGGTTTGGCATTAATGCCACCCGCCTGATTTACCCGGAAGGGGCCAGCAGTATCAACGTAACCGTCCGTAATACCCTCCGCGATAAGCCTTATCTGGTGCAAGCCGCGATCAGCAGTAAGCAGGATGCACAGACCGCTGCCCCGTTCACCGTGACGCCGCCGCTGTTCCGCCTGGAACCTCAAAGCACCAATCAGTTACGTATCGCCTTTACCGGCCAGCCGCTACCCGGCGATCGGGAGTCGGTGTTTTATTTGCATGCCACCGCGATCCCGGCCAGTACGCAAAGGGATCCGGCTCAGCAGCGTAATGACGTGCAGGCCCAACTGCGTTTCGGTGTGGGCAACATTATCAAGCTGTTCTATCGGCCTGCGAGCCTGAGCGGCTCCTCTGCCGCTGCCCAAAAAGAGTTGCAGTTCTCCCGCGTGGCTGGGGGGCTGAAGGTGACCAATCCCTCTCCCTATTTTGTCAGCCTGGCCGACTTGAAGGTAGATGGGCAACAACTGGCCTTGGACACGCCGGCTGCACTCATGATCCCCCCTTTCGGCAACCATATCTGGCCGGTTAAAACGCCGTTGGCAACCGGCAAGCGAGTGCAGTGGCAGACCATTAATGATACCGGAGGCACCGATGCGTTCAGCGCAACGTTACCTTAAGACCACGCTGGCTGTCGTCCTGGCAGGCGGTGGAGCGGTATCCGCCCCGGTGCAGTCCGTGACGCTGGATTTCTCCGCCGTGCTGACCAATGGCACCTGCACGCTCAGCCTGGATAAAAGCACTCTGCCTTTGGGTGTCATCGCTAAATCTCAGCTGCGCCCAAACCAGCTGGTTGCTCCACAGCCCTTTACCCTGTCCGTGCAGGACTGCACCGGTTCTGCGGGCGGCAGCCTCAAGCCTGTCGTGACTATCACGGGCACCGGTACCACCCAAGACAGTAAATGGCTGTTTCGCAATGCCGGATCGGCGGCGAATACCGGGATATTGGTGATCCAGAGTGCCTCCGTGCCGGATTACAGCCAGCCCGAAGTCAAAAACAACAGCGTGATCTCACTGGCGAACCCCGGACAGATACCGGTCAACCAGACGTTCACCTTTTATGCCGGTGCCAGTTGTGGCGGCGGCACCGGGTGTGCCGCAGTCGCGACCGGTGACGTGACGGCCACTCTGATGTTTGAGTTTGTCTATCAGTGAGGGCCCGATGACACAGCGATTTCATCAGGTGCTATCAAGCCTGCTGTTCACTTTTAGCCTGTCCGCACAGGCCGGGAGCGGCGGCATCAGCCTGGGGCAGACACGCGTTATTTTTTCTTCAGCAGATAAAGCGCAAACCCTCACCGTCAGCAATAGCGGGCAACAGGCTTATCTGGTCCAGGCCCGAGTACAAAACGGCCTGGACGATACGACCCCTGCGCCGTTTATCGTTACGCCACCGCTGTTCTCGCTGCAAGGCAATAGCCGCCAACTGCTACGGCTATTGCCGCAGGGTGCCACGCTGCCCACCGACCAGGAGTCGCTGTTTTATCTCTCTATCTCGGCCATTCCTGCACAGGCTGAACCCGTAACGGCGGCCAATCGGCTGTCGGTAGGGGTACGTTTTGTGATCAAGCTGTTTTATCGCCCGCAAGGGTTGGCGTTACCCGCGGACAACACCCCTTGCCTGCTGACGTTCAAGCGTGAAGCACACGGCGTGCGGGCCATCAATCCCACCGGCTATTTTCAGACCCTGGGGATGTTGGCTGTTGACGGGCATACCGTGGCGCTAGACCAACAACCGGCGATGGTGCCTCCGCACAGCAGTATCACCCTGGCCGTTGACGGGCCGGTGAATAAGGTGGCCTGGCAGACACTCACCGACTATGGAGGGCTCTCCCAGACCTGCCAGCAGACAGGCTCAACCTCCACGGAGACCACACCATGAAATACCCGATTTATCTTCTGATGGGTCTATGCCTGTTGGTCAACAAAATGGGCCTGGCACAGGCTCAGGACAACGCCTCGCCGGGGATATCCTTTTACGTGCTGCGGGTGATTTACCCGGAGGGCGAAAAGCAGGGCGTAACGCTGACCGCCTACAACAAAAGCCCCGCCCCGTACCTGATGCAGTCATGGATCCGCCCGGTCGATCCGGCCACCGGGGATGTGGATCTGAGCTGGCATGGCACCCCGGTGATGCCGTTTATTGTCACACCGCCGCTGGCTCGCCTGGAAGCGAACGGTGAACTGGCGCTGCGTATCCGCCGCAACGATATGCCGCTGCCTAACGACCGCGAGTCGGTGTTTTTTATCTCCATGAAGGCGCTGCCCACCCAGCAGCCAGACGGTGAGCAGATGGTGATGACGGTCGTGAGCAATATCAAACTGTTTTATCGCCCGACAGGATTGGTGAAACGCGCTGTGGCAGACATGGCCCCGAAGCTGACCTTCAGCCGGGCAGGCGACCAACTGACAGCAACCAACCCGACCCCCTACTGGCTCACCTTCTCCCGCCTGGCGGTGGGGAATGTGGCGTTGGACAAACCGGCTCTGCGCCTGATGGTACCGCCTTTCGGCAAGCAGTCTTACACCCTGCCCGCCACCGCGAGCGGGAAAGTCAGCTGGCAACTGATTGATGAAGATGGCTGGGATACCCCGGTTGCCCAACAGGATTGACGATTTCGCCCTTCCTGGCTCGTTACCGAGAGCCACGTTCTTTCAGACGGATAGGATAACCATGAAAATTCACCCTCTTGCTCTTTCCCCATTCCTGGTGGGCAGCGCATTGATTGCAGGCACGTCTCCAGCCTGGAGCCGCGACTACTTTGACCCGGCGCTGTTGTCGCTGGGTGGTGGCCTGGAAGCCGTCACCGACCTGAGTGCGTTTGAAAGCGCCGGACAGACCCCACCAGGGACGTATCTGGTGACGGTGCTGGTCAACCGCAGCGAACGTGGCCAATACCGCGTCGTATTCACCCCGGGTGATAAGGGCCAGGTCAGCCCGGAATTGACCCCGGCCTTCCTGGCGGAGATGGGGATTAATACCCCCGCATTGCCCGCTTTTGGCGGGTTGCCGGTCGACAAGCCCGTCAGTGATCTGGCCACCCTGATCCCTGATGCCCGAGTGCACTTTGATTTTCAGCAGCAGCGCCTGGAACTCAGCATTCCCCAGGTGGCGATGAAGCCGGACGCCAGCAGCGTGGTTAACCCTGCGCTATGGGACCAGGGCATGACCGCGTTTTTACTCAACTATACCCTCAACGGCGGGCGCAGCCGCCAGGACGGACAATCGGGCCAATCCACCAGCGAACAGACCAACCTGTTCCTTGGGCTGCACAGCGGATTGAACTGGCAGGCCTGGCGCCTGCGCAGTGACATGACCTACACCCACAATAATAGCCGCAGCGGCTATGGAGACACGCAACGCAACCAGCAAACCCGTTTCTCAAATACCTATCTGCAACGCGATATCCAGGCCTGGCGTTCGGATGTGCTGGTTGGGGAGAACAATACCGGCAATGACGTTTTCGACAGCATTCCATTTCGCGGGGTGAAATTGAGCTCCAGCGAAGACATGCTGCCGTTCAGCCTGCGGGGATTTGCCCCGGTGATCAGCGGCATTGCGCAGAGCAACGCACGGGTTACCGTCAGCCAGAACGGGAACGTGGTGTACCAGGCGTATGTCGCCCCGGGGCCGTTTCGGATTAATGACCTGTACCAGACTGGCCAAGGGGGAGATCTGACGGTCACGGTGACCGAAGCGGATGGCAGCGTACGTACCTGGACCCAGGCCTTCTCGGCGCTGCCGGTGATGCAACGCCCGGGTGGGTTGAAGTACGAACTGACCGCTGGGCGCTACAACGGCGGCATCACCACCGGCTCCAGAGAGGCCCATTTTGCGTTGGGCACCCTGATTTACGGGCTACCCCATGACATCACGTTGTATGGCGGCGGGCTGATAGCGGAGAAATACGCCTCGGCGGTGGCGGGCAGCGGGATTTCGCTGGGGGATTTCGGCGCCATGTCGGCGGACGTGACCCTCTCATCGGCCCGCATGTATGACGAAAGACAGAGCGGCCAGTCATACCGGGTACGTTATGCCAAAAGCCTGCTCAGCACGGGCACCTCGGTGGATCTGACGGCTTATCGTTACTCCACCCGGCACTATTACAACTTTGCCGACTTCAACAACAGCGGTTATCAGCTCAGTGAAGGCCAGGTGCCCTGGGCACTGGCCCGACAGCGTTCGGATTTCCAGGTGCGGGTAACCCAGCAACTGGGGGATTTTGGATCGCTGTACCTGTCGGGTGCGCGCAGTGATTACTGGGGCGATGAGCAGGTGAACAACACCCTGTCGGCGGGTTACACCGGCAGCTGGCACGGCGTGAGCTATGGCCTGGCCTACAGCGTTGACCGGATAAAATCCGACGGGGATTGGCCGCAGAATCGCCAGTTGGCGTTCAATATGCAGGTACCGTTCAGCCTGTTCAGCGCACAGCCCGCCCTCAACCGCAGCTACGCCAGCTACCAGATGACGCACGACAGTGAAGGCCGTGTGCGGCAACAGGTGGGGGTGAGCGGTTCGGCGGCAGAAGACCGCCTTTCCTACAGCCTGATGCAGGGGTGGAGTAACAACAACCAGAGTGGTGACGGTGGTAGCACCAGCAACCTGAATCTGGGTTGGCAGGGGAGCCAGGGCATGGTCAGCGCCGGGTACAGCCACAGCAGCCGCTATAACTCGCTGAATGTGAGTGGTAACGGGGGTCTGGTGGTTCACCCCAACGGGGTGACGCTGAGCCAGCAACTGGGCACCTCGGTGGCAGTGGTTCGCGCACCGGGCGCTGCCGGGGTGAGCGTAATGAACGGCGGGATCCGCACCGACAGCCGCGGGTATGCGGTGGTGCCGTACCTCTCGCCTTACCAGAACAACACGGTGAGCCTGAACCCGTCGACGCTGCCGGAAGATGTCGACCTGCCGCAGAGCAGCGCCAATGTCTATCCCACCAAAGGGGCGGTGGTAGCGGCTACGTTTACTCCACGCACCGGCTATCAGGCGCTGATAACCCTGACCCAGGCTGGCGTGCCGGTACCCTTCGGCACGCTCGTGACACTGGCCGGGGAAGGGGCGGAGATCAACAGCGGCATCGTGGGTGATGCAGGCCAGGTGTACCTGAGCGGGTTGCCGGAACAGGGGAAATTGCGCGCGGTGTGGGGCCGTGGGGCTGCACAGCAGTGCCTGGCCCACTTCAACCTGAGCAAGGCGGCAGTATCAGCAAACAATCCGGTGCGCATGCTGAATGCGCAATGTGAGGAAGGACAGTGATGAAACAGCGTTTAATAAAGACAGCATCATGCGGTATCGCCAGCATCACCTTAATGATGCCCCTTGCTGCCCCCGTTCTGGCGGAAACCATCACCATCGGCAAGGGTACGGGGATCCTATGGGAGGGCATGCCGTTTAACGCGACATTAACTGGCCCTCTCGATCATCCACAACTGAATCCCATATACGGACTCTTGTCAGTCTCTAGATCATCGACCCGGTGTATGGCTTCAAATGAATTGAAGAACATTGGTGGCTATTTGGCCTTCCCACTGTCCGGGGTACCTGGAGTCGGATTGATGCCTCGGGCCTCGGGTAGCGCCACTTATACCCTAAATAACAATTCACAGGGGAGGTTGACTGGCACCATTGGCCAGCCGGAAACCAGAGGCTCCTCGACGTCACAAGATAATATTATCTCGCCACCAAACTATACATGGTGCCTGCCCCCTGCCATGTCGATAAATACGGCATTTTACTCGGGTTCGGGTCCTCGTACGGCAACGCTCTCAGGCACTTGGGTTCTGGTGGCAGACGGCAGCCAAAAAGCTGGAGAGGGGTCGGTTCCACCCATGTATTTTGGCAGCTTTTCCACCAATGGCTCGGGGGATAGAACTACCTCTATATTGCCCACCAATATTTCCCTGCGCATCTCCACGCTGGAATGTAGCGTGAATACCCCGACAGCCATTAACTTTGGATCGGCCATTCGCAATACCCAGGTTAATGCAGAACTGGCGGTAAAGCCCGTGCAACTGGTTGCCACCTGCGGGCAGCCTACTGACCAGATAAATGCCAATATCAATCTGCAGTTCCGCGCCATCAGCGGTCTGTACAACACTACCGCTTCACGGCTGGCATTAAATCAAGGGGGAGGCTATATCACCGGAGAAATTGATAACGGGGTGACCGGCAGTGGCGACTGTAAGGCAACAACCGGCCTACGCTTTGATAACTCGCTCATAAAACTGGGCAGTATCACCAATGCGGAAAGCAGCAAAACCTTGACCAATCAGCTCACCTGGCGACTGTGTTCGGGAGGCAGCAGCGTGCCAATCGGTGCGGTCACGGCCTCTACGGAAATGCTGGTAACGTTTAACTGAGCCGCATTTGGCGCTGCTGACGGTTGGGCTGATTTCCAGCCGTCCAGCGGTTCGGATTTAACAGGGTCTACCTTTCAAATTCAGCATATGAGGCTGGCTAGCATTGGCACGCTGATGGATGAGTTCGGCAGCGGTATGGCCGGTACAGGCAAAATGCAGTTTGTTCTGGATGGTTTGAAAAAACAGCGTGGTCTCTTTGAGTGAGGGCTGATAGTCGGCGGCTAACGCAAAGATCTCTCGTACCCGCAAATAAACCCGGCGCTCGCTGGCGCGGATATCGCGGATGCGTTCCAGCATCTCGTCGAAATAGTCAGGTACAGACGATGTTCCAACGGGCGGATTTTTCAGCCGTTCGTCATCCATCACGAAGCCTTTGATCAGGTATTCCTGGAGGGTTTGGGTGGCCCACTGACGGAATTGGGTGCCTCGAGAAGAACGAACACGATAACCGACCGCAAGGATCACGGGCAGGCTATAGTGAAGCATATTGCGGCTTACCCTACGGCTCCCTTCCTGTTGAACTTGTAAGTAAGACTTACAGGTTGCGTTTTGTACAAGTTCACCTTCTTCGTAGATCGCTTTGATGTGTTGCGTAATGGCTTGCGGAGTGACCTGGTAAAGGTTCGCAATGGTCGCTTGAGGCAACCACAGTGTTTCGTGCTCAAAGCGGCATTCAACGCGCACCTCACCGTCATCACTGGCAAACATCACAAATTCGCCCGCCGGGGATTGAGTTAAGTGTTTATCTGCCATGCCGCCTCCGCTTTAATCCGACTTACCATGCTGTATCTGCTTAGTATGCCAGAGATACCTGTTGGAGCTCATTACACGAATGGCGTTTATTTTGCGTGCAGTTACGCAGAAACAACCGCCGACCTCGTCCTGGTTAAGGCAATGCAATGAACGCTTTATCAATGCCCCCAGATTGATGCTAAAAGATCCCCTTTATCCCTATGCCGCTCACAGATTCATTACTCGCTGTTATCTTTCGACTTCTTTCAAATGTATACATCCTGTAATCTATTAAGAAAATACTAACTATGGTGGGCATATGGCAGGGAAGGCCGTGATTTTACAAGGCGACAAAACCTCTCATGGTGGAGTCGTGTTACAGGGATCGTCAGTGATGCAGTTCTGCGGAACAAACGTAGCGCTGGTGGGGCATTTGGTGTCCTGTCCGCAATGCAAAGGTGTCTTCCCCATTGTCAGTGGTGCAGAAACCGCACTGGTCGGTGGGGTGCCTGTGGCGCTGGAAGGCATGAAAACCGCCTGCGGGGCCGCTCTGATTGCTTCACAACATGAATGTAATGCCTGACGGCAACGTCGTTCAGCGCTAATCACTCCGCCAGAACCGGCAGAGTCGCAAAATAATGGACAAGACTCTTCACCAGGGAGCAAGGATGCCGTGGCTACGTTAGATACGCTACAGACCGATTCAGACATTTTCCCACCGCGCACCTCACTGGCCGCCGGGCTGCTTGCAACGCTGAACGGCAGTGAATATGCGGTGAGCCACGCGGACATCGCGCTGTTGCTGCGCGCCCTGCCGGAACAAGGCCGTGGCGTCCCCCTCACCATTCTGCTGATTGACCGCCTGCTGCGGGAACTGGATCAGCGCTTGAGTGCCCAGATGGATGCGATCCTGCATGCTCCGGCGTTTCAGCGCCTGGAATCGACCTGGCGCGGGCTGGCCCTGCTGGTCGATAACATTCCGTTTCACGAGAATATTCAGCTGACGCTGCTCCATGCCACCCAGGAAGAGCTGCTGGCGGATTTCGAATTCTCCACCGATATTACCTCCTCGGGCTATTACCAGCATGTCTATTCGGCAGGCTACGGCCAGTTTGGTGGGGTACCCGTGGCGGCGGTGATTGGCTGCTATGACTTCACCCCCGGTGCCGCCGATATCAAACTGCTGCACTATCTCAGCGTGGTCAGCGCCATGGCGCATGCGCCGTTTCTTTCGGCGGCAAACGCCACCTTCTTCGGCGTTGATTCACTCGCCGATCTGCCCTCTATTCTTGATTTGGACGCGGTCATGGCTGCACCGACACATATCCGCTGGCAGGCGCTCCGGGCTACCCCGGATGCCCGCTATCTGGGGCTGACCGTGTGCCGATTCTTGCAGCGCGAGCCTTATACCCCGGCGTCACAGCAGGTCCGGCAATTTGTCTATCAGGAACAGATTGCAACCCATCAGCACCTGCTATGGGGCAACAGCGCCTTTTTACTGGCGCTCTGCCTGGCGGGCAGCTTTGCCCGTTATCGCTGGTGCCCGAACATTATCGGGGCGGAGAGCGGCGGAGCATTCCGTAACCTGCCCGCGCGCTACACTGCGGCGCTGGGGCGTTGGCAAGAAAAGATCCCAACCGAGACGCTGCTGTCGGACCAGTGGCAGTACCGCTTGTCGATGGCCGGGTTTATTCCGCTTGGGGTGCGCAAGCAAGGGCAGGACGTGGTGTTTTATTCGGCCAACTCAATCCAGTCGCCACAATATACCGACCTCACGCCTGAGGGGATGAACGCTCGGGTCAATGACCAGTTGGGGGCGCAACTGCCTTACCTGTTTATCATCACCCGGCTGGCGCACACCATCAAGGTATTGCAGCGTGAGCGGCTGGGGAGTTGGCGCAATCGGGGCGACCTGCAGCATCAGCTCAACAACTGGTTAAAACGCTTTGTCTCCGATCAGGAGAACCCACCCGCCAGCGTGCGCAGCCGCCGCCCGTTACGCGCTGCACGCATTGAGGTGCAGGAAGTCGCGAATGATCCCGGCTGGTATCTGACACAGCTGCATGTGCAGCCGCATTTCAAACACATGGGCTCCAACTTCGTCCTCGCCTTGACCGGGCGTCTGGATAAATAACCTCCAAGACAGGATGTCTTCAGCATGAACCGGGATAAACATCGGCCATTCCCTCCAGCCCGTCGGCGCAAAGCGCTACACCAGGCTGCCGAGGTGCTGCAACAAACACATGCCCCGCTGGTTTCCTTCCTGACCGCCCCCAACCACGACCCCGATGTGGAGCGGCAACTGGAGGGCATGGCCTGGATGACCGGGCAGTTAGAGGGGCAGTTGGCAGACCAGCTACCGAACCTCACCCACCATATGCTGGCCCTGTTGTGGCCCTATTTTCTGCGGCCCACCCCGAGCATGACCGTGCTGGAATGGCAGCAGGATTACCTGTCAAATCCCGCGCTGGCTTGCCCCCAGATTGCCAAGGGGGCCACGGTGGTCAGTATCCCGCTGCCGGTAACGACCGGTAAGGAAACGCTGCGGTGCCATTTCCGCACCTGCCGTGATACCCGGCTGTGGCCGTTACAGGTGCAGGCGGTCAGCCGCGAGCAGCGGCACGGCCATGACAGCCTGTGTCTGCAACTGGTCACCACGGCGGATCGGCCGCTGGACCTCACTAGCCTGAACGGCCTGCGGCTGTATCTGGGGGAAGACCTGCACACCGGGCAACAGCTGCATTTGTGGCTGAGTGAATACCTGAGCCACGCCACGCTGGAAGTGGGGGGAAAGACGTGGCCGCTGCCTGAGCTGGCGCTCACCCCGGTCGGCTTCAACGACGAAGAGGCCCTGCTGCCCTGGCCACAGAATGCCGATCCCGGCTATCGCCTGCTGCAAGAGCACGCCTGCTTCCCCAACGCCTTTTTATTTATGGACGTGACGGGGTTCCCCAGCCTGCCTTCACTGCCTGCCTCTCACGGCTTTACCCTGAGGTTCACCTTCTCCCGGCCTTTACCGTCCGCCCTGGTTATCAACCGCCAGACGGTTCGCCTGCATTGCACGCCCGCCATCAACCTGTTTAGCCATTACGCTGACGGGGTTAACCTCGATGGTACGCAGTCAGAGCTGCCGTTATTCCCCAGCGTGCGCCATCCTGAGGACTACGACGTGTTCTCGGTGGATGAAGTGACCGGTGTATCAGCCCTGAGTGATAGCCCCCGCCACTATGCGCCGTTTGAACGCTTCAGCCAGCAACAAGACGCGGGGTATTACCATGCGCGGGTCACCTCGTCGCCCGCAGGGGGCTTGAACCATCACCTGGCGTTGATCCGCCACGGTGAAAACCTGGACAACCTGCCGCCGGAATCGGTGTCCGTCCGGCTCACGTGCAGCCACCGCCGCTTGCCGTTGCACCTGAAAGTAGGAGAACTCCGCCAACCAGCCACCGGCTGCCCACCAGGGGTTCGCGTACACAATATCACCCGCCCGTCAGTCCCCCTGAGCCCAAGGTTGGATGCCACCTTGCAGGCGGCCCTGCTGCGTAATCTCTCGTTGAACAGCCGCTCACTGCTGACGCTGACGGCGCTGCGGCAGGTGCTGAGCGCCTGCGATCTGCCCGCCTGGCACAGTGAACTGGCGGCAGGCGTCTCCCGGCGGCGCAGGGCGGGGTTACTCAGCCTGACCGTACGCCCGGCTGAACGCCATATCGACGGTGTGCCGATCGATGGCCTGGCCTCGGTGCTTACGGTGCGGCTCCAAGGGGCGTTTGACTCGGAAGGCGAGCTCTATCTGTATGGCCGGGTACTGGCACGGTTCCTGGCCCAACGTGCCAGCGTCAACCATTTCCATACCCTCACCGTGGTTAACCAAGATAATCAGGAGTCTTACCGCTTTCTATGATCCCCAGTGCAGAGCAGGAGCAGCAGCTCCAGGTTATCGCCGATAACGTTAGCCAGTATGACTTCTACCGCCTGGTGGAAGGGTTGAACCGGCTGGCGGGCATCGATCCGGCCCGCACACTCGGCCTACCGCCGAACCGTGAGGCGTTGCGCTTTACCGCTGCGGCCGGGTTGGGCTTTGCCGCCAGCGATGTGGTGGCGTTGCAACATGAGCCAGGTGGGCCGCTGCGCCTGGAGGTGAGCTTTCTGGGCCTGCAAGGCAGCCAGTCGCCCTTGCCCTATTACTACCTGGATGACATTGCCGGGAGCACGGCGCAGGGAGAGACGCGGCTCAATGATTTTCTGGCGGTGTTCAACCATCGGCCCCTGTCGTTGGCGCACCAGATTTGGCGCAAATACCGCTATGAGATCACCTTCAAACCGGGGGGCCGCGATGCCACCTCGGGGCGTATTTTTGCACTGATAGGCCTGGGCCATCCGCAGACGCGAGAGCAGTTGGGTATCAATGCCGAAGCCATGCTGGCCTACGCCGGTCTGCTGGCCTCACCGGGTCGTTCGCCGGAGGTGATCGCCCGCCTGGTCGGCCACTTCTTTTCACTCCCAGATGTGACGGTTCAGTCTTGTATGCCCCACGTCATGACATTGAGTGACGAACAGCAAAATCGCCTGGGGCAGGTCACCGCCGTACGCGGGCAACGCCATCAACCCCGTTCGCTGCTGGGGGGTAACTTTGTGATCGGTAGCCGGATGCGCGATCGCAGCGTCAAATTTCAACTGTCGATCAATGAGCTCTCGCAGGAACAGTACCTGTCGTTTTTGCCTGACGGTAAGCAGCATCGCCTGCTGGTCAATTTTGTCGAGTACATCCTACGCGAACCGCTGGTCTGGGATCTGCGCCTGACGCTGGCACGGCATCAAGCCGGGGGGCTGAAGCTCGGTGACACACAGCGGACCCAGTTGGGGTGGACCACCTTTGTGGGGCAACCCGAAGAGAAACCCTACACCCTGTTGCCCGTGCGCAGGTAGCCAACGTCAAGGATTGATATGAACTTTACCGATCATCTCAGAGAGGAACATGCCTACCTGCGTGCACTGGCGGACAAGGTGGGGCAGGAAAAACCCGCACTGGCCGCGCAACTGGGCCGCCATGCGGGCGATCCGGATGTGGAATGCCTGATCCAGGGGGCGGCAATGCTGAATGCCGGGCTGCGGCAACGCCTGGAGGACGGCTTCCCCGAAGTCACACAGGGGCATCTTGCGCGTACCTGGCCCTTCCCCCTGCGGCCTATTCCGGCCTGTGGCGTAGTGAACGTCAGCGCCAAAGCCAGCACGCTGGATGCGCCGTTAACCTTGCCCGCAGGAGAATCGCTCTCCCTGTTGTCCGACGGACGTACGCAGGTGTTCCAGACCTGCCATGCCTTGACGCTGCAGCCGCTGGCCCTGATTGACCGGCAGTTGCTGGTCACCCACTCCCACAGCGAGATCCGTCTCACGTTTCATTATCAGGGGCCGGGGGACACCTGGCCAACCCAGCCGCTGTCGCTGTTTCTAGGCGATGATCCGCAGGTGGCGGCGACGCTGACCCTGTGGTGTGAACAGCATCAGGATCGGCCCGTGCTACAGGTGGAAGGACGACAATGGGTGCTGGAAACAGTGTTGTCTTCCCCACGGCCCACTGCGGATAACCGCATCCTGCCCCACGAAGGGGAAACCACCTGGGCGCTGCAGAGCCTGGCCGAATACTTGTACCTGCCCCATGTGAATGATTTCCTGACGCTGGATTTTGGCCCGATGCACTCAGGGCTGACGTTGGGGAACAGCCGCACCTTTACCGTCATCCTAACGTTCAACGGGGAGATCCCGCTCACCCAGGCCCAACTGGCGTCGGCCTTTATGCTGCACTGCGTCCCGGTGATCAGCCTGGCGGCACAGAAAAGCGCCCCCCTACGGCTGCTACCCGGGCAGAGCGTTTACCCGCTGCCGTATGCCGACGATCGCTGGGTGTATGCCATTACCGGCGTCAGCATGCTGGAAGAGCCGGATACCCTGCGGCGGGGCCGACGGGTGCAATTCCAGCCCGACAGCGAACTGACGCCGGAATCGCGTTATGCACCCGACGCCGGGTTGGCGCTGTTTTACACCGTGCGGGTCAGCGGTGATGTCCTGGGGCGGATGCAGCATGAACTGGTGCTGTGCAACAGTGCCGGGGAGCCGCTGACCGAGCCCCCTTGCCGGGCCGTGGTCTGCGATCTGCTCACTACCTCGGCGCACTCGCCCACGTTACCGCTTGGCTCCCCTTTCCTGCTCGGCATGGCGGTGACCGACACTTTGGATGTTACTACCGTCACCCGCTTTTCGACCCCTTACCCGGCGGTGGTGGACAGCCATCACCATTGGCGGCTGATGGCCTGCCTGTCGTTCAGCCCCGCGCTTCTCAACCACCGAGAAACGGTGCAGCGGGCGATCGACGATTTTTGCCTGCACGCCCGGCACAACCTGCCCCAGGTCCGGCACATTCGCCGGGCGGTGGAGGGCATCACCGCCGTCAAGACCGAACCGGTCAATACCCTGATGGGGGAACGGCTGCGGCGCGGTTTGCAGATGACCCTGACGCTCGACGATCAGGCGTTCGACAGCCACGGCGAAGCCTACACCTTTGCGGCGGCGCTGAGCGTCTTCTTTACCCATTGCCTGACCACCAACAGCTTCCTGCTGCTGGATGTGATAACCGAACCTTCACAGCGGCGCTGGGCATTGCCCCTGGCGCGCGGCCAACGAGCCATGATGTGAGACACCACAAGGAGTGAACGATGGACAGCGGATTATTTTTCAGCAGCCAACTCGGTGAACTGCCTCCGGACACCTTTGACGTGGCCGGTTTTACCCTGGAAGAAGGGTTGTCGACCCTGTTTACCCTGACGGTGAACCTGGTCAGCACCCGGTCAGACATCGAACTGGAAGCACAGTTGCTGCAGCCGGGGGCATTGACCGTCACCGTCAGTGGCAAGGAACAGCGCACGATCCCAGGGCTGATCGCCAGCCTGACTCAGGGCGAAAGCGGTTTTCGCCGCACCTACTATCAGGCGGTAATCCGCCCGGATGTCTGGGTACTCAGCCTGAAACAGGACAGCCGGATCTTCCATTTCCTGTCGGTGCCGGACATCGTTAATCAGGTACTGGACGAACACCGCATCCCTTACCAGAGCCATATCCAACAGACCTATCCACCGCGTGAGTACGTGACCCAGAAGCGCGAAAGCGACCTGGACTTCATCCTGCGGCTGATGGCCGAGGTGGGGATCAGCTTCTGGTTTGAAGATAACGAACTGGTGTATGGCGATTCGCACCTGAGCATGACGGAAGGTATCCCGCTGACCTTCAACCCACATATCCAATCACCAACCCAGGGCGACATCGCCCATCGGCTGACCCTGGGGGCGTTCATGCAGTCACGGGAAAGCGTGCTCAAGGACCGCGAACACCGGCGACCAGACCATCCTCTGCAGTTTAAACAGAGCGATCCCGCATTGGGCGGTGAAGCCACCCAATACTCGGTATTTGAAAGCTATGGCCGTTATCAGGATGACCAGACCGGGCCGCAGCTCAGCACCGTGCGGCTGGAGGCCATGCAAGCAGGCACCCAACAGGGCGCAGCAGAAACCAACAGCATCCGGCTGATGCCGGGCACGATTTTTACCTTGCAGGGCCATCCGGTGCAGGCGCGCAACGATCGCTGGCAGGTGATCACCGTCAGCCACCGTGGGGAGCAGCCTGCCGCGCTGGAAGAAGAGAGTAACGGCAGCGGTACCACCTTCACCAACTCGCTGACCTTTGCGCCGGGGAATATCGACTGGCGGCCAAGCTACCGTTACAAACCGTTGGCCGACGGGGACGAGGTGGCCACGATCGTCGGGCCAAAGGGCGAAGAGCTGTACGTCAACGAGCTGGGCTGGGTGCGGGTGCATTTCCACTGGAACCGTTATGACCCGGCGGATGAAAAAGCCTCCTGCTGGGTGCCGGTCTCCAACCAGTGGGCGGGGGACGGTTTTGGCTCGGTGACGCTGCCAAGGATTGGCCAGGAAGTGCTGATCAGCTACCTCAACGGCGATATCGATCGCCCGGTGGTGAGCGGGCGTTACTACAACGGCCTGAACAAACCGCCGTATCCGTTACCGGCCAACAAGACCAAATCGGTCTGGCGCACCAAATCGCACAAGGCCGAGGGCTTTAACGAACTGTCGTTTGAGGATGAGGCGGGCAGCGAGGAGATTTACCTGCACGCGCAGAAAGACCTCAAGGCCCTGGTCAACAACGATGCGCACTGGGACATCCGCGCCAACCAGAGCAGCAAGATTGGCGGCAACAGCCTGAGCGAAATCGAGGGCAACCGGGAAAGCCGCATCAAGGGCGAACTCACGCTCCACACCAGCGGCAAAAAGTCCGAACTGGCCGATGGCGAATCCCATTTGCAGGTCGGCAGCGCCTATGTGGTGAAGGCTGGGCAGGAAGTATCGGTAGAAGCCGGGGCCAAAATCACCCTTTCGGCGGGCAGCGAGCTGACGCTCAAGGCCGGGGGAAGCTTTATCAAACTGGCACCGGGGGCCATTTTCACATCGTCATCGTTGCAGGTAGGCAGTGGCTCTGCGGGCAGCGGTCAGGGCGTCAACCTGAAGATGCCGGGTGTGGTGCCGTTATTGGCCGCTCCCACGCTGATCCAGCAGGGTGTGCTTAGTAGTGATGCCCCTTATTGCGAAGAGTGTGAGAAATGTAAAGCCGGAGGTTGCCCGATAGATGAGGCCCCTGCCAAGCCGAGTGCCCAAGGTGCAAGCAGCGGCTTTGTACAGCAATCCGGTGGAGCGATGCCAGCAACGGCCAGTGTCTCTCAAGGGATGCCCGGCAGTGGTTGGGCCTCGGCAGGCGGTGTGTCTCAAGCGTTGCCTAACGTTGGCTCGCTGCCTATCAGTGGGCTGACCTCAATGGTTAACGCAGGCAACTTGTCCGGTGCCACAGGTAAAGACTATTTGAATATGCTCGGCGAGCAACTTAAAGGTTCGCAATCTGCTGATGTAGAAAAACTATTCAAAAAGATGGGCAAAAAGTCATGAGCAAAAGATCCATTTTTTTGTTCTCGGGAGGAATGGATATCGTCCTCTTCGGCACACTAGCTGACCTGGCGCAGCCAGTTTAAGGCCGTACTTTAATCAAGGAGAAGATGACCATGTCAAATCGTGTACAGGACTGGGTAAGAAACACGGCGGGTACACCGTTGTATGCCATCCTGGCCAATACCCATGGTGCGCAAGGCATCAAAGCCTATTACCGTGAGGACGGTAGCCGCACGCCATACGGACTCTATGCCAACACGCCCTATGCTAACTGGTTCGAGGTGATGCCAGTGATGGTGCAGCTCAATGAAGGCAGCCCATTCTTGCGCTGGGTGGCAGAAACCCCTTTACGCAACTGGGGCTGGCTGGCACGTTCGCCGTTGCCGCAGGCTGCCCTGGCAACCCACCTTGCCGGTTTGACGCAGGTGATCATGCCCAGCGGCAAACCGGTGTTTTTCCGCTATTGGGATGGGCGCTATCTGCCAGCTTACTTGCGCTACTTTGGCGATGAGTGGCGCTCTATCCTGCCGGTGTTCTCCGATTACTGGGTGAACGGTGAGGGGTTTACCTGCCCGGTAGATCCTTCCACGCAGGCCCAGATTAGCCCCTGGTGGCAAGTGCCCCAAGGGATGGTGGACTCCCTGTTGGATGAAGATCCAGAGCCGCTGATCGCCAACCAACTGACCTGGCTGCGCGAGAATGAGTTTGAGCTCTATCAAGCTGTGCCAGAACCGGTTCTGCGCCAGATAGCGCTGCGGCTTTACCCACAGGTCTGGCAACAGACGCCAGATCCGAAGAAGCGAACCGCACGGCTATCCCAGGCCCTGGTAGATGCGCTGAGCCGCCGTACCCATCCGTTTGAGGTGATCACCTTCAACGTTTCCTCTTTTCGACCGTGAGTAATGGACTATGACGACCGAATATATTGCGAGTATTGACAATGCGTTGCTGAGCTTCAAAAACAAGACCCTGTTGACTAAAGAATATCGGCAGATCGTCAAGGAGTGGGCTACGGCCAGCAGCATTTCCGGAAGCTTGGGTGGCCCGACGCTGGAGATGGAGAAAACCCTGCGGCTCAACGACAGCAAGACCGTGGTCTCGGAAAACGATCGCAGCTTTGAGAGTAGCGTAGTGACCTGCCCGAAGAGTGGCGAGATCAAGGTGGCCCTCGCCTACGAGTCCACACTTGAACTGCCCATCCCCGATGTGACCATTGAGATCTATGAGGATGTCAGTTTTGGTTTTGACTCGAAGGTGGCTACCCAGCAGACCGATGAGCAAGGCATAGCGCGTTTCCCTGGTCTGACTGCGGGCAAGAAATATTACGTTAAAGCCACCGATCCCCAGCTTGAGCAGCACAATGACCAGATGCTGCAAGCCTATGACGGCCTGATGCTAGAGATGTACGACACCTTGTCAACGCAATGGCAGACCTACAGGCCTCAGTGGCAGCTGAGCCCAATCAATGCAGGTCTGTTGACCGCGCTGGGCGCTGGGCTGTACGACGGCATGTTCGGGCTGTGGGACGACGTAAAACTGGCCTACGACGTGATCACCGACCCCGCAAAGTACGGGCAGAAAATCTATGCGGAAGCGGGTAAGTATAAAGATCTGATCACCCAGTTGGATGAACAGAAACTGAAGTCCCTGCTGGAAGGCAGCAAGCAGATGGCCCGCGAGCTGTTGGCGCTGTTCAATGATGAAGCTGCGCTGTACCTGTTTATGCGCTCAGTGGAACTGCAAGTGCGTATGTACCCCTGGGGTGCACTACTGGAACCGATGGTAAAAATAGGAGGTTCCATTATCAGCGATGCATTGGTCGGCATTGTCTTTGGGGCTCTGCTGACCCTGGTGACCGCCGGGTTGGGCGTGGCGTTCCTGATCTATAAGGTAGGCAGCTTGCTCAAGAAGCTGGGCAGCGCATTGCAGTCTGTCTGGCAGGGGCTGAAGACGATTCTGTTTGCCACCCTGGAACTGGTCAAACGGTTCTTTGAGAAGACCCGCCAACTGAACCTCAAGCGCCAGGCCAATGCCAAGTTGAAACAGGATCGGAAAAACCAGCTGGGTTCGTCAAACCATACTGGTCTGGTGGATAACTCAGGCACGGTGAAAAACAACCCCGCGACAAATGCGGCTGACCAGCCCACGGTGAACTCGCAGTGCACCCCCGGCACCGGCTGCCCGGTCTCACTGATCAACGGCGAAGAGTTGCTTACTCTGGACGATGGACAACTGATTGGCCTGACGCCCTTTATCTTCCAGCGTCAGTACCGCACCACCGCTGTCGAACGCACGTCTGTATTTGGTTTTGGCTGGAGCCATAGCCTGCAACATCAGGTGGAGTTTATCGGTGATGAACTGCACTGGACCGATCACCAGACCCTCACCACCATTCTGCCATTACCTACCGAAGTTTCCCCAAGCGGGCTTAACTATGTAGCCGGGGCCGCCGCCTATCTGGACGAAGAGCCCGATAGCTACTGCCTGATGGCCGGTAGCATGGAAGGCTGGGTGTTGCATGTGCATCGGGTTACGGGGCAAACGACCGGGCGCATCACCGGCCTTTCACACCGCCAATTGCGGTTGACCCTGCACTATCACGATGGCTTACCTGTTCGGCTGGAACATCCGGCTGGTGCGGCCTTGCAGTTCAGCTATCAGGAGCTGCCTCAAGGCTGGCGCCTGACGCAACTGAGCCTGACCCCTGAGTCGGGTCGGGAAGAGGCTCTCCACCCGCTCATGACCTATGAGTACGATGAGCAGGGGCAACTGAGTGCCGCTATCAATGCGGCCGGGGAAGCCGAGCGCTATCAGTATCGTGATGATTATGTATTCAGCCTGCGGCAGTTGGCTGGCGGGGCTGAGTTTTACTGGGAGTGGCAAGGGGAAGGCAAACAAGCCCGTGCGGTGCGCCACTGGAGCAACCTGCCGAACCTTGACCAACGTTTTCTGTGGGATGAACAACCCGGGGCCGTCACCCTGGTCCATCAGGACGGTTCACGGGAGACCTGGCAACATGACACCCGCTTCCGCCGTCTGATCAAGAAAGTCGACCCGGACGGCGCGACCCACCTCAATGAATACGGCGAGCGCGGTGAGCTGCTGAGTGAAACCGATCCGTTGGGCAACCGCACCGAATATGGCTATAACGGTGAACTGCAGTGCACCTGGGTACGAACGCCTGACGGACAAGAGACCCAATACCGTTATTCACGGGGCCGGGTAGTAGAGAAAACCACCTGGAGCCTCGATCAGGAGGACAAGATCCGTGAACGCTATCGCTACGATACGCAGGGCAACCTGACGGAAGAGACCGATGCGTTGGGCAACACCTGCCACTACCTGTGGTCTGCGCAAGGGGCACTCGATGAGGTGCAGTACCCGGATGGCAGCCGCGAACGCTTCGTGCGCGATGCCTTTGGCCAGGTTCTGGAACACCATCAGCGCAACGGGCTGACCCACTACTACCGTTACAACCTGCTGGGGCAAGTGATCCGGCACAGCGACAGCCCACTGGACGAGGCCGGGGTCAACGGCACCCGTTATACCTGGAATGCCGCCAACCGGCTGGAGGCTATTCACGCGCCTGACGGCACGGTGCGCCACTACCGGTACAACGCCTACGGCAAGGTGACCAGCGAGCGTGATGAAAAGGGGCTGACCACCCAATACGAATACCATCCAAACTCCCATTTGGTGAGTCGAGTCATTTACCCCGACCTCAGCCAGGTGGAATACCGCTATGACAACCCGAAGAACTTCGTCAGCGACATCATCAACCAGAACGGCGAACATCATCGGCTGGCCTATCACCCCAACGGGTTGGTGAGTGAAGAACACACCGTTGACGGACGCCACTTCCTCTATGACTACGACCTGAACGGGCACCTGACCCAGCGCACCGAGTACGGCACCAGTCAAAGTGAACAGACCGCGCTGGTGACCCGCTATGAGCGAGACGCTGCCGGGAGACTGATTCGTAAGGTGTTGCCAGACGGCAAGGAAGTCTGCTACGCCTACGACAGCTTTAACCGCCTGCGACTGGTGGACGACGGGCAGTGGCCGCTGGCTTACGGTTACGATGAAGTCGGGCGGCTGACGGAAGAGTATCAGGGCTTCGCCAGCCTGTTTTACGGCTACGACAGCGCAGGCAACCTGACACGCCAACGTCTGCCCGACGGCAACATTCTGGCCTACCACTACCAGCAGGGGCAGGTCTCGCGTATTGCACTCAATGGCCAGGTGCTGAGTGAGCACCAGTATCGCGGTGAGCAGGAAACCCGGCGCATCACCGGCAAGGTGGTGAGCGAGTTTGATTATGACGCGCAGCAACGCCTGCGCCATCAACGGGCTACCGCCGTGGTACAGGCAGAAATGGAGGGTGACGCCCCAGACGTAACACCGGTGATGCAGCGCCGCTACGAGTACGACCCGGCAGGCAACCTGACGCAGATCCTCGACCCGCACAAAGGCAACCGGGAATACCGCTACGATAAGCAACATCGCCTGACCGAAGCGCTGCACCACCCGATAGCCTACCCTGAAGCCTTGCCGCAGGCGCTGCGCTGGCGGGGTATCAGTGAACGGTTTACGCACGATCCAGCGGGTAACGTATTGGGGAACGATGCTGCCTCCCGTGGAACACAAGTGCGTGGCAACCTGCTGAAGCAGAAAGGCGATGTGCAGTTCGAATATGACGAGTTTGGCAACCTGACACGTGAAGTGCGCAGCAACAAGCCACTGTGGGTGCGGGAGTTCCGTTATGACTGCCAGCACCGGTTGGTGGAGTTCATTGAACAGCGCCAGGGGCAGAAAACCCATTTTGCCTATACCTATGATGCCTTTGGTCGGCGTATCCAAAAGCAGGACCTGCTGGCCCAACGGCCTGATGCCATAACCCGGTTCTTCTGGCAGGGCGAGCGGATGGTGGCAGAATGCGCCGACGATGATAATATCTTTACGGCGGATGACCCAAAACCGGCGCACCTGGCGACCTATAAAAGCTACCTGTACAGCCCAGGCAGCTTTGTGCCGTTGGCGCAGTTACTGGGCAAAGGACGCCAGTCGGAGATTTACTACTACCTGAATGACCATCTGGGCACCCCGCAGGAACTGGTCAACGGCAAAGGACAGATTGCCTGGAGCGCGGCGTACCGCGCCTACGGCAATCTGGCGGTAGCGTTCGTTGAATCCGTGCCGCAACCACTGCGTTTTCAGGGGCAGTACTTCGACGCGGAGAGCGGATTACACTATAACCGGTATCGTTATTACTCGCCGGAGAACGCAAGGTTTATCACCCCTGACCCTATTGGGCTGGCCGGTGGCCTAAACCAGACGCAGTATGTGCCTAACCCTACTGGGTGGGTGGATCCACTTGGTTTGGCTAGCGTTCCTGGAGATTGCCCGCAACCGGTAAGTATACAAAAAGCTAACCGTTTGTTAGATGCTGGTGAGAGCAAAGTCACTGTTAGGTCTAGAGGAGATGCTGAACAATTATTTATGGATAGATATTTAGGTCATGGCTATAAGAATATGACCGGTGAGTCGGGTCCCAGTACCAAAAACCTAATGGAATATCTTACTGGAAATAAAACAAAATCAGGAACATATCACTGGGATGATATAAAAGATCCGGCAATTACACAACCTCCTTATAGAGTGTCAGGACATGGGCCTGGTAACCCCGACGGGAGTTTGCCACATTTACAAGTCCATCAGTATGATGGAAGTGTTATACATTTATTCTTTCTTTGGGAGAAGTGATAGTGAATAATCTTGATATTTTACTAAGCGGGAAATGTTTGCTTAAAGAAATTAACTCGCTAAAGGATGACTGTAGAACATGGGTTGAAATATCATTGCAAGATAACTTAAAGCCAATCTACCCATTTAGAACAGAACCATATGCTATGGTTGGTAAATCATCTTATGCTAATAAATGTGACAAGGATGAGGCTAAATTTAAAATAAGAGTCTCTTCCTTTTTAGCATCAGATATAGAAAATGAATATGACCCCTCATATGATTTCGTTGGTAAATATGAAAATATTGACTCACTAGAAGAGTTAGATACTTATTTGGATAGTATTGGACCTGTCTCTTATACACATCTGACGCTGCCGACGATGCCAACTAAAAAAGTTTGTTGGGGGGGGGGGGGGGGGGGGGGGGGGGGGGGGGGGGGGGGGGGGGGGGGGGGGGGGGGGTGGGGGGGGGGGGGGGGGGGGGGGGGGGGGGGGGGGGGGGGGGGGGGGGGGGGGGGGGGGGGGGGG